>JBKJVX010000036.1:0-38726 GCA_046717065.1 Arthrobacter sp.
ACATAGGCTTGTTGTCGATGGTGCCCTCTTCCACGAGGCCGCCCCAGTACTCGGCAACCTTTTTGGTGGGGTCCTCGTCGATGTTGACGCTCCAGGCGTCGCCGTCGACACCCCACCAGGAGGCACCCGCCTGCTGGGCCATGCCGGTGAACCAGCCGGCGTCATTGGAGGAGAAGGTGCCGAGGTAGGCCTCGGGATCAGCGGCGTGGACTGCCTTGGCGGCCTGGGCGTACTCATCCCAGGTGGTGGGAACGGAAAGGCCCAGTTTCTCGAAGATGTCCGCGCGGTAATAGAACACCATGGGGCCGGTGTCCTGCGGAACCGCGTAGAGGGCGTCGCCGCCGAGGGTCACCGAGTCCCACACGCCTTCGGGGAAGTGGCTCTTGGTCTCATTGGCTTCAGTGCCGGAGAGGTCGGCGAGGGCGTCGGCTGCGACCAGCGTGGGGATCTTCTGGTATTCGGCCTGGATCAGGTCGGGGGCGCCGCTGCCGGCCTTGACGGCGGTGAGCAGCTTGGTGACGGCGGGGTCGCCGCCGTCCTGCTTGTTGACGGTGACGTGTATGTTGGGGTTTTTCTCGTTCCAGACGTCCACCACCTTGTCCAGGTTGGGGGCCCAGGCCCAATAGGTCAGTTCAACCTTCTGGTTGGGATCATTTGCTGAGCCGGCGTCCGTACCTGAAGTACCGGAGCATCCTGCGGTGAGCATTGCGGCCGCGGCGAGCATGGCTACGGCGCCTGCACGAAATGACTTGCGCATTTCGTCCTCCTTGTCGAAAAGCTGAATGGGTCCTGCTGAATTATCACCCTCATCCGAACCGAGGCCGCATGACTGTGAGCGGTTCCAGTAATTCATAGTGCTGTGAGTAATGTCAATAGAGGATTGGGGATGGATTTGCCAGTTTGCCCTGTGATAGAACTGGGACCGCACACAGTCCTAAGGAGAATCCCCCATGACAAACGTTCTTCACCGCACGGTGCCGCAGACCGCTGCAGCGCCAGGGCGCTCACCTGCGCCCTGGGTCCAGCGGCCTGCCGGCCTTTGTTACGGCGGGGACTACAACCCCGAGCAGTGGCCGCGCGAAATGTGGGTAGAGGACATCGCGCTGATGAGGGAGGCCGGAATCAACCTGGTCAGCATCGGCATCTTCTCCTGGGTGTTGCTGGAGCCGCGCGAAGGCGAGTATGACTTCGAATGGCTGGACCACCTGATGGATCTCCTGCACGACGCCGGCATCAGTGTGGATCTGGGCACACCCACGGCAGCGCCGCCCGCATGGTTCTGGAAAAAGTACCCGCAGGCCCGTCCGGTCACACGCGAGGGCATCACGCTGGGCAACGGATCCCGGGGCATGGCCAGCCCCAGCTCACCCGAGTACCGCCGCGCCGCCGCCAACATCACGGAGCAGCTGGCCCGCCGCTACGCCTCACACCCCGCGCTGGTCCTCTGGCATTTGCACAACGAGTACGGCGCGCCGGTCAGCGACTCCTACGATGACTACTCCGTGACGGCGTTCCGGGACTGGCTCCGGGCCCGCTACGGCACCCTGGAGGTACTGAACAACGCCTGGGGCACCCTTTTCTGGGGCCAGAAGTACGGCGACTGGGACGAGGTCGACGCGCCCCGGCTCTCAGCCAGCGTCAGCAACCAGGCCCAGCGCCTGGACTTCCACCGCTTCACCTCCGACGCTTTGCTCCAGTGCTACATCAACGAGCGGGACGTCATCCGCCGGTACACCCCAAATATTCCCGTCACCACCAACTTCATGGCCACCAACTGCCTCGCGGCCGACTACTGGAAGTGGAGCAGGGAGGTGGACATCGTCGCCAACGACCATTACCTCGTGGCCCAACGGACGGACAACCACATCCTCCTCGCCATGGACGCCGACCTCACCCGCTCCCTGGCAGGAAACCGGCCCTGGATGCTAATGGAACACTCCACCGGTGCGGTGAACTGGCAAGGACGGAACATCGCCAAACGCCCCGGCGAGCTGGCACGCAACAGCCTCTCCCACCTGGCCCGCGGCGCCGACGCCGTGATGTTCTTCCAGTTCCGGGCGTCCCGGTTCGGTGCCGAGAAGTTCCACTCCGCCATGCTTCCCCACGCCGGCACGGGCACCCGGATCTGGCGCGAGGTGCTGGACCTGGGCGATGACCTGAAGAAGCTCACCGCCGCCAAGGGGTCCACGGTGAAATCCCGGGTGGCCATCCTCTGGGACGTGGAGTCCTTCTGGGCGCAGGACCTGGAATGGCGGCCCAGCAGCGGCCTCAACCACCGCGAACGCATCGAGGCGTACTACACCGCACTCTGGCAGGCCGGCATCAGCACCGACTTTGCGCACCCGGAAGCGGACCTTGCCGGATACGACCTGGTGCTCGCACCGGCCCTCTACCTGGTGGGGGACAAGGCTGCAGTTAACCTCAAGGACTACGTCCAGGGCGGCGGCAACCTGCTGGTTTCCTACTTCTCCGGCATTGTGGACGCCAACGATACCGTTCCGGCTGGCGCGTCACCCGGCGGCCTCCGGGACGTGCTGGGCCTGGAGATCCACGAGTTCCTGCCGCTCCGCGAGGATGAGACAGTAACCCTGAGCAGCGGTGCCGCGGGCAGCGTCTGGGCGGAGGAAATCCATCCCGGTACCGCAACGGTCCTCAGCCATTACGTGGACGGGCCGGCAGCTTCGCGTCCCGCGGTGACCCGAAACCACTTCGGCAGTGGAACTGCGTGGTACGTCTCCACGAAGCTCGACGGCGCCGACCTCGCCGCTGTGGTAATTGACGCCGTCGGAAGCGCCGGCATTGAGGCGGCGCCGCGGCCTCCGGGTGGGCTGGAAGTTGCCACCCGCAGCGCCGGGACAGATACCTTCACCTTCCTGATCAACCACGCGGACACCGACGCCGAGTACCCGGCAACCGGCCGTGACCTCCTCAGCGGCGAAGCCTTCACCGGCACCGCCATGGTCCCGGCAGGCACCGTATGCGTCATCCACACCACCGGGGAAGAGGTTTAGGGCATGGCCACTGCAACCGCTGAACACATTGAAATCAAAGTCGACAGTGCATGCCAGATTGAGGACCGGCTCAACTCCGCCGTGAAGGATTTGCAGGTAATAGCAACCTGCACCCGAACCCACGGAATCCTGGTGACCCGGCTCAGCCCGGGCCACTTCCGGGTCTCCCTCAGCGACCAGGTGCCATTCGGACTGACCAGGGAGGACACGCACTAACCGCACCCCGGCACTAACCCCTATCCCCACCGGCCCGCGCCCTACAGGAGCAGGCTTCCAGCAGCACGACCGTCAGGGAGGACGAGACATGACCAACCCCGCACCAGATACGAGTCCCGGCAAGAGGAAACCGATGCGCCGGGGTATCCCCGCCGTCGTTGCAGCGATGGCCATGGCCGCCGGCGCGCTGCTGGTCCCTGGAACAGCACAGGCTGCAAGCACCGTAGCCAACCCCGGCTTCGAATCGGGGCTGACCGGCTGACCGGCTGGTCCGTCTCGGGACCAGCCGGGGCGGCCAAGACCGAAGCGGGGGGCTACCAGTCCACCAATCGGCTGACCCACTGGCTCTCCACCAGCACCACCGTGACAACCTCGCAGACCCTGACCGGGCTTTCCAGCGGCTGGTGGACGTTCCGCGCCAACATCAAATCCGGCGGGCCGGTCAACTCCTCCAAACTGGTCCTGAGCGGCTGCGGCACCGACGGCTACACCGTCCTGCCCTCAACCGAGACTGATGACATGTGGCTCTCGCTGGCCGTCAGCGCCAACGTCACCACGGGAACCTGCACCCTGAAACTCAATACAACGGGGGCCGGTGCGTGGGCCAGCATGGACGGCGTCACGTTCTCACAAGGCAAAATCGACCGCAAGGTACGCGGAGCGGACCTGTCCGGCGTGCCCAAGAACGAGGCAAACGGTGCTGCCTACGCCTGGAGCGACGGCACCGCCGTGGATTCCGTGATTGCGTTTGCCGGGACGGGAACCAACCTGGTCCGCCTCAAAGTCTGGGTCAACCCGGCCGACGGCTACAACACCAAGACCCAGGTGGTCGCCATGGCGCAGCGCGCCCAAGCCAAGGGCATGCGGGTCCTGATCGACTTTCACTACTCCGACCGCTGGACCGATCCCGGCGCCCAAGGCATCCCCGCAGCTTGGCAGGGCCTCAACCCCGCGGGACTTGCCGACGCCGTCTACACCCACACCCGCGACGTAATGTCCGCCCTCAAAGCCGCAGGCATCACCCCCTACGGCGCCCAGATCGGCAACGAAATCAACCCCGGAATGCTCTGGCCTTATGGCCAGACCACCGACGTGGACCCCAACGACAACGTGGTGGGACCCCAGTGGGACAACCTCGCTTCCTTCCTCAAAGCCGGAGCACGCGCCGTCGCCGAGGTCAGCCCCACGACCAGGAAAGTCCTCCACCTGACCAACCTCGACAAAGGCGTCAGCGGACTGAGCTGGTGGTTCGATGAAGTCACAGCCCGGGCCGTGCCGTTCGACATCATCGGGTTGTCCTACTACGGCTACTGGCACGGGACACTGGCCAACCTCCAGGGCGCAGTGACAACGCGGTCCTCCCGCTTCAACAAAGACGTCATTGTGGTCGAAACGTCCTACCCGTTCACCCTTGCCGACAACCCCAACGCCCCATGGGAAAACGACATCACCAGCACCACCCAACTAGTCAAGAACTACCCCGCCACTCCGGCAGGGCAGGCAGCGAACTTCCGCGCCGTCCAGGACGTCGTTGCTTCCGCCCCTGGCGGCCGCGGGCTGGGCGCTGTCTACTGGGAGCCGGCCTGGACTTCTGTCCGGGCAACGGCTGGGACCCGGCAGACCCCTCCTCCGGCAACGCCTGGGAAAACCAGGCAGTCTTCGATTACAACAACAGGGCGCTGCCGGCCATCAATGAGTTCTGGCCCGACCCAGCATCAACCGTCAACCTTCCCTGACCGTTGCGGTAGAAGATCCACCTACGCCATGGACAAGGGCAGGGCACGCGCCCCGCCCTTGTCCATGGCACGCCCAAGAAGGGCCCCCTTCTTTCACCGGTGGCCTGCTCCACCGCAAGGCCGCTCAGGATGTCCCTCGTTGCAGTACCGGCATCCTCCCCGGGCCGGAGGACGGCGGGTTTGTGCACGAACTGGGGCAGGAAGTCATCGAGGACGAGTGTGCCGGCATCAACCTGCTGCAAGACCGCGACGGCGGTTGAAAGTTTGGTCACCGACGCAACCTCGCAGCGGGTTTCCCCCGTGGCGGGCACGTTCCAACGCCGGCTCGCCAGGCCATGGCGGAACTCCGGCAGCACCTCGCACGGGCCATGAAGAACTTTTGAGGGAAAGGGTCATCTGGTGCCTTTCACCCCGGACCATCCCAGGGAGCGCCAGGGCGGAACCATGCCTCCATCCGGGTGCAAGTCATCGTTACTTCACAGATTCGGAAGCGTTTGCTGTGACCGGGACGGTTCGTTCGCCAGGCGTTGCTGAGTCACTGGCGGCTGGTGGAACAGGCTTTTTCTTGAAGCGGTTCGTGATGCTGGAACCACCGCCCGTGCGGTTCTTATTGAAGATGTCGAAGCCTACGGCGAGCAGGAGGACCAGGCCCTTGATGAGTTGCTGGTAGTCCGTACCAAGTCCCAGGATGGACATGCCGTTGTTCAGCACGCCCATGATCAGGCCGCCGATCAAGGCCCCGGCCACGGTGCCGATGCCGCCTTGGACGGCTGCTCCGCCGATGAAAGCTGCTGCGATGGAATCCAGTTCAAAGCCGGTGCCACCGGCTGGTTGAGCGGAGTTCAGGCGGGCAGTAAAGACCAAACCGGCGAGTGCGGCCAGTACGCCCATGTTGACGAAAAGCCGGAAGGTAACGGCCTTGGTTTTAATGCCGGAAAGTTCGGCGGCGTGGAGGTTCCCGCCGATGGCGTAGATGTGCCGGCCGAAGATGCTGTTGTTCATCAGTGCCGAGTAGGCGATGACGAGGACGGCGAGGACGATCAGCACGATAGGGGTGCCGCGGTAGCTCGCGAGCAGGAACGTAATGATGAGCATGAGCAGTGCAATGAACGCGGTCTTTATAGCGAACCAGGCCATGGGCTCGTTCTCGAGGTTGAACTTCTTGCGGACCCTGCGTTCCTTCAGGGACTGGAAGAGGATCGCGGCAGTGCCCCCGACACCGAGGATGACGGTCAGCCATTCCAGGACGGAGGTGCCTCCGGTGATGTCCGGCAGAAAGCCGCCGCCCAGCGCACGCAGTTCATCGGGGAACGGGGTAATCTGCTGGTTCTTCAGGGTGATAAGCGTCAGCCCGCGGAAGATTAGCATGCCGGCGAGCGTGACGATGAATGCCGGGATGCCGACGTAGGCGATCCAGTACCCTTGCCAGGCTCCCACCAAGGCTCCCACCAGCAGGCAGGCGGGAATCGCAAGCCACCAGGCCCATCCCCATTGGACCATCATGACGCCGGCGACGGCGCCTATGAAACCGGCGACCGAGCCGACGGAAAGGTCAATGTGCCCGGCGATGATGACCATGACCATGCCAATGGCCAGGATGAGAATGTAGCTGTTTTGGACTACAAGGTTGCTGACGTTCTGGGGCTGAAGCAGGATTCCGTCAGTGAGGACCTGGAAAAGGATAACGATCAGGATCAGGGCGACGAAGATGCCAACCTGGCGGAGGCGGCTTGTCAGGAAGCCGAGCGATTCTCGTAGGGCGGACATGCTATTCCTTTTCTTTGGTCATGTAGTGCATGAGGGTCTCCTGGGAAGCCTGTGCGATGGGCACTTCACCGGTGATGTGGCCTGCTGACAGGGTGTAGATCCGGTCGCAGATACCCAGGAGTTCAGGCAGCTCAGAGGATATGACGATGACCGCCTTTCCCTCGGCCGCCAGGTTCGCGATGATCGTGTAAATTTCAAATTTGGCCCCTACGTCGATGCCCCGGGTGGGTTCGTCGAGGATAAGGACATCCGGGTCCGAGAACATCCATTTGCTCAGCACCACCTTCTGCTGGTTTCCACCGGAGAGCTTGCCAGTAATGGCGGCCACCGACGGCGCCTTGATGTTCATGCTCTTTCGGTAGCCGTTGGCGACGATGGTTTCCCGGTTCTTGTCCACCCAGCCGCCCTTAGCCAGCTTCCGCAGGGCAGCCATGGAGATGTTGCGTTTAATGTCCTCGATGAGGTTCAGGCCGTACTGCTTGCGGTCCTCCGTGGCATAGGCAATGCCGTTTCCGATGGCGTCGGAAACAGTGGAGGTGTTGATTTCCTTGCCGTACTTGTAGACCTTCCCGGACATGGCGGTGCCGTAGGTGCGCCCAAAAACGCTCATGGCCAATTCGGTCCTGCCAGCGCCCATAAGGCCCGCAAGGCCGACCACCTCACCCTTGCGGACATTCAGGTTTGCGCTGTGAACCACCATCCGCGAGTGGTCCTGAGGATGCCTGACAGACCAGTCCTCGATCCTAAGGACTTCCTCGCCGATCTCGGGGTTCCGGTCCGGGTATAGGCTTTCCAGGTCCCGGCCCACCATTCCGCGGATGATCCGTTCCTGCGTAATCTGGCCTTCATCCAAGCGGAGGGTCTCGATGGTTTTTCCGTCGCGGATGATGGTGACGGCGTCTGCCACCTTGCGGATCTCGTTGAGCTTGTGGCTGATAATGATGCTGGTAATTCCCTGGCCCTTCAGGTGAAGTATCAGGTCCAGTAGATGGCCGGAGTCCTCGTCGTTGAGCGCAGCCGTGGGTTCGTCCAGGATGAGGAGTTTGACTTCCTTGGACAGCGCCTTGGCAATTTCCACCAACTGCTGCTTGCCCACGCTGATGTGCTGGACAGGAGTCACGGGGTTTTCGCTTAGACCCACCCGGGCCAGCAGCTTTGCAGCCTCCAGGTTTGTTTTCCGCCAGTCAACCCAGCCGTTTCTTGCCTGCTCGTTTCCGAGGTAGATGTTTTCAGCGATGGAAAGGTAAGGGCTCAGTGCGAGCTCCTGGTGGATGATGACGATGCCGCGCTTTTCGCTGTCGCTGATGCTGGAGAAGTTGCAGGGCTCGTTTTCGAACAGGATGTCCCCGTCGAAGGAGTTGTGCGGGTAAACGCCGGACAGGACTTTCATGAGGGTGGACTTTCCCGCCCCGTTCTCACCACAGATAGCGTGTACCTCGCCCCGTTGCACGTCGAGGGTGACATCCTGGAGGGCCTTTACGCCCGGAAAGGTTTTGGTAATTCCCCGCATTTGAAGAATGGGTGTGTTTATCATCAATTCCCACTGACTGGTTTGAAAACTGGAGCGGCCTGTGGCTGCAGGAGCCTGCGGAAGGGGGTTGCGGCCCGGTTTTGGAGCCGGCCGCAACCCCGCAAGATGCTTACTTAACGTCGGCGTCGGTGTAGTAGCCCGAGTCGATGAGTTCCTTCTTGTAGTTTTCCGCAGTGATGATTACAGACTTGAGCAGGTAGGCCGGAACCACCTTGACCTTGTTGTTGTAGGTCTTGGTGTCGTTGACCTCAGGCTCCTGGCCCTTCAGCAGGGCATCAACCATCTTGACCGCCTGTGAACCCAGCTGTCGGGTGTCCTTGAAGATGGTGGAGTACTGTTCACCGGCGACGATGGACTTCACGGAGCCCTTTTCAGCGTCCTGGCCGGTAACGACTGGCAGATCGCCCTTGGCGTAGCCGCCCGTGCTGGTCAATGCGGAAATGATGCCGATGGAAAGGCCGTCATAGGGCGAGAGCACGCCGTCGAGTTTGGTGCCGGAGCTGTAGGCGGCCGTGAGGATGTCCTCCATGCGCTTTTGCGCAACTGGAGCCTGCCAGCGCAGGATGGCTGCCTGCTCGAATTTAGTCTGGCCGCTCGGCACTTTGAGGGTGCCGGCATCCATGTAGGGCTTCAGGGTGTCCATGGCGCCGGTCCAGAAGAAGTTGGCGTTGTTGTCATCCGGGCTGCCGGCGAACAGCTCAACGTTGAACGGGCCCTTGCCGTCCACCTTTTTGCCGCTGGCATCCATCAGGCCGAGTCCGGTCAGCAGGGACGTAGCCTGCTGCACGCCAACCGTGTAATTGTCGAACGTAGTGTAGAAGTCAACGTTCGGGGTGCCGTTGATGAGGCGGTCGTAAGCGATGACCTTGACGTTCTGTTCCTTTGCCTTGGCCAGGACATCGGTGAGGGTGGTGCCGTCGATGGCAGCAACAATGAGTGCCTTGGCCCCCTTGGTGAGCATGTTCTCGATCTGCGACACCTGGGTGGGGATGTCATCATTGGCGAACTGCAGATCAGTTTTGTAGCCGAGTTCCTTGAGGGACTTTTCTACGTTTCCACCATCGGCGATCCAGCGCTCGGAAGTCTGGGTAGGCATTGAGATGCCAACAAGCGATTCGCTGGGATTTGCGGAGGCTCCCGCTTCTGTCGCTCCGCCTCGGGATCCGCAACCTGTGGCACCCACAGTGACTGCGAGGGCGACTGCAACGGCGCCCAGGATTTTCCTGATTCTCACGATTTCTCCTTTCGCGGAGGTTAGTCCGCGAAGTGTTACTGGTCCGGCAAGCATCTGCGCTTGCCGGGGGTTAAGGCGATCAGAGGTTCGGCTTTGATGGCCGCACCCAGTCGCTGGACGTGGGGACAGGCGGCCAGCCAAAGGGATGCCAATGGTTTAGGTCGCAGCCCGCTTCGTGTTTTAGTTGTTAGCGCTAACAGTGAACGTTACGCCAGTGCTGACTGTGAGTCAAGTCACTAGGTGGCCCGAGCCTACGGTGAATGTAGGCGCGGGCCGGCGGTGAGTCAGCGTTTGACGTCGGGATCCGGAGCGAATTCCTGCAGCGCCGGCAGGGCGCGCCCGGCAAAATCGAACATGGCCTGGTTCTCCCAGGCGTTGCCCGTGGTGGCGTCTGCGGGATCCCAGCCGTTACCCGGAACCGCTGTCCAGGCAGGTTCCCAGGAGACAACGCCGAGGCCGCGTCCGCCGGGTGCGGAGGCCACCACGTCCTGGACGGCCCGGAAGTTGGCTGCCTGTCCCTCCGGCGTGGCCGGGTAGCCGGGAATGAGCTGGTTTTCCCGGGCTATGACGTTCTCCCATGGATCAATCGGGTTGTCCGCGAGCGTGAACGGGTAGGAGTTTTCCACCACGATCACGTTCCGGTCGTAGCGGGCGGACAGGGTGGTGACGGCGTTCTGCAGGTCAGCCATGGAACCGTGCCAGAAGCCGTAGTAAGACAGGCCGATCGTGTCGAACTGGACGCCCCGTTTGGTGACCTCGTCGTACCACCAGGTCAGGCCGCCGATTCCGTTGTTGATATTGGTCAAATGCAGGATGACGTCCGTCCGGGCGTTGACGTCCTTGGTGGCCCGGGCTCCGGCCGAGAGGAACAGTGCCAGGTTGTCCCACTGGGCTCCCTTGACGTCATCCGTCGGGTTGACGTCCCAGGTTTGTCCGAGGGGCCAGAGCATACCCGGGTTGATTTCATTGCCCACCTGCACCGAGTCCGCCGTGGCGCCGGCGTTCTTCAACGCAGTCAGCACCTCGAAGGTGTGGGCGTACACGGCGTCGGCCACAGCCTGTGGGCCCAGCCCCACCCAGGCCGCCGGCATCCCCTGCGCGCCTGGATCGGTCCACCGGTCGCTGTAGTGGAAGTCAACCAGGACCTTCATGCCGGCTGCCTTGGCACGTTTGGCAGTTGCGACTACTTCATCTGTGGTGTTGTAGCCGTCAGCGGGATTGACCCACACCTTGAGCCGCACGAGGTTGGCCCCCACATCGGCAAAGGCCTCCACCGGGTCCACCGGCCGGCCGTTCGTGTCGAAGTACACCGCGCCCATGTCCTCGTTCTTTGCGAGGTTGGAAAGGTCGGCGCCCCGGACCGCACGCTGCACAGATCCGGGGGTTAGCGTGACGTCGTCGACCGCTGCCCAGTCACCGGCCCTGCCGCGGGTTTCGATGACAATCTCGCATGCTCTCTTCGTGACGTAGGCGTCGGCGGAGATCTGCAGCCATGCGCCGTCCTGTGCCGTGGACGGAAGGACGGTCTCGCCGTCCACACCGCAGTTCTTGAGCCCGATCCGGGAAGCCCCAAGTGTCCCCTCAGCCTTGACCCGCGCCGAAACCGTCCACCAGCCCTCGGCCAGGTTCCCGGTTTTCTGGCGCAGGTTCACCGTGCCGTCTGAGCCGAGCCGCTGGACCAGTTGCGGATTGCCTGCCTCCACGGCCGTGGTGGTAAATGCCGCCTCGCCGGTGGCCTTCCATCCGGCCAGTCCCTGGGAAAAGTTAGCGTTGACGACGCCGCCCTCCGCCTTGGCGTGGGGGCTTTCAGCAACGGCAGGGGCAATTCCTGCCGGCAGTGCAACAGCAGCAAGGAGCGAAGCCGCCACCACTGCTGATCGTCGTTTCCGGTTCCTTGGATGCTGGATCTTCGAGTCGTGCTTTTTCATGTCGTCCTCCCTGACGGTATGAAGTGGAAAACCGGTCCGTGGCGATACATGCCTGCGCAAGGACCGTGTGCGCTCCCAGTAGTAGCACAAGGTAACAGCGCTGCACTAGAGGCGTTCATCCAACTCAGTTGTGGCCCTTCGTGGCAACTGAGCCGTAATCGCTCCCAGCCTGGAAGTGGCTAGTCTGGACTGCTATTACGACGCAGGCGGCCCGCCGGGGCGCACCGTCAGCCAGTGGCTAGACGCGTCCGAAGCGAGTCGAGGAGGAGCTGAAGGCCGGTCTCGAAAGCCCGGTCGCTGCGTTCCCGGCCGTGGCCGGATGCCTTGAGCAGCCGCGACAAAGTGGCGGCGGACTCTGTCGGTTCCCAGACGTCGTCGGGGGCCGCAAGGTCCAGGCCGGCGCCCAGTGAAAAGGAGTCGATGACTGAGATGATCGTCAGCACGTCGTCGTCAGGGAATCCGCCGGTGATGAGTGCGGATGCCATCCGCTCGTAGGCGGTGATCACTCCGGGATCGGTAATGGTTTTACCCACGATGAGCGGCACCACGAACGGGTGGGCCGCGTACATCTCCCGCTGGCCGCGGACAATCAGCGAGACCACCTCATGCCAGCCGGCATCGTCCGGAACATCGGGGATGGATTGCGTGGCCAGCCGCGCGCGCATCAGTTCGATGATCTCGTCGCGCCCGGAGATGTGGTTGTACAGGGACGACGCCGTGACGCCAAGACGGCGGGCGAGGGCATTGACGCCGAAGCCGGCCCCTTCATCCACCAGTTCGATGGCGGCATCGGCGATGCGGTCCACCGACAGGATCGGGGTTCTGGGCCGTGGCATGGGGCTCCCTTCGTCAAATGCCAGTCTATGGACTCTTCCCTTTGATCCACGTCACATGCATAATAAAACGAACGCCATTCGTTTTAGCGGACGCTGCCGGTGACGGCAGCAGGCACGGAGGACGCAACGGAGCGCCGCCGGCCCTGTAGCCGCGCATATTCCTGTTCGAAGGACACACCCAATGACCCAGCCAGAACCGCAGCGGCTTCCGCTGACCACACAACGCGCCGTCTCCACGTTCGGAATCGGCGTTGTCGGCTTTATGAGCGCCAACCTCGTCCCGTTTATGATCCTCGCCATCCAGGACTCCCTCGGCGTGGGCGCGACGGAAGCCGGAACACTCATGACCGGCTGCCTCCTGGCCACGGCTCTCGCCTGCCTCGCAGTCACCCGCTTCACAGAAGGCCGCGGGCGGTACCTCGTGGCACGGCTGGGGCTGGCCGTGACGGCGGCAGGGTTCGGCCTCGCCGCCCTTGACCTGGCTCCCGCCGCGTCCATCATCGGCATCATCGCCGGTGGAGTTGGGGCCGGCGGTGCCGTGGCATCCGGCGGGGCAGCACTGGCCGCCCTCCGCAACCCAAACCGGGCGTCCGGTATCAGCGGACTGGCAAACCGTGCCATTGTCACGGTTGTGCTGGCAGTTATCCCTGCGGTGGGCATCGGGATGGGGAGTGCCTTCGGCTTCGTGGCCGGGCTTGCCCTCGTGCTGCTGTTCACCGCCGGGTGGCTGCCGATGGCTGGGGCGCCAGAGGTACACGACGGGACGCCAGACGCGTCACCGGCGCCGACTACGACGGCGGCAGCCGACACCGGGGGAGCCGTCACCACCAGGACCATCACCACTAGAACCATCAGCATTGCAGGCTTCGCTTTGCTGGCAATTTTCGCGCTCTGGGCCGTGGGCGAAGACTCTCTCTGGGCGATGTCCGGAGCCATTGGTGTTGCCCAGGCCGGGATGACGGAGGAACAGTTGGGCCTGGTGCTGAGCGCGTCCACTGCAGGAGGGCTGCTGGCCGCCATCGCGCTGATCTTCCTGGGAACCAGGCTGGGCCGGGCGCTCCCGCTGGGCATCCTGCTGGTATTCGGCAGCGCCTTGAAACTGACCGCCTGCCTCACCACCGACCCCACCATTTTCCTCGTCACCATGATCGCCTGGAACACGGTGTACGCCGTTGCCTTTATGTTCTTCATCGCCACGGCGGCCGCCCTTGATGCCAGCGGTCGCTGGTCAGGCCCCGTGCTGGGGGTCTACCTGGTGGGATCCAGCTTTGCGCCCATGTTCGGGGCCTGGGTCGGAGAGGCGTTCGGCTTCCCAGTGCTCGGCTGGGTGCTCGCCGGCTTCAGTCTGGTACTCCTGGTCCCCGCCGTGCTCATCGCTCGGCTCTCGTCCCGGGTTGAGGCGGAAAACGCCGCAACCACACCAAACTCATCCGACATCGCCACGATCCGAACTGCAGGAGTCTGAAACCCCATGACTGTGCTCTACCGCAACGCCCGCGTCTTCACCGCCGACGAGTCCACGCCCTGGGCTGAAGCGTTCGTTGTCGACGCCGACAAGTTCACCCATGTAGGCAGTGATGCCGCCGCCGCGGCGGCTGCCGGCGATGCCGCAGAGGTGGTCGATCTGGGCGGGCGGCTTGTGCTGCCAGGGTTCATCGACGCACACACCCACGTGATGATGCTTGGCGAGGCGCTGGGAAAAGTGGGCCTGACAGACGCCAGGACCCTGCCTGAGATACAGGAACGCCTGCGCACCGCCCGGGCCGCGGACGCCGGTGCCCGGCGGATCCTGGGCAGGGGCTGGCTGTTCGACTCGCTCCCGGGAGCACCAACCTCGGCGATGATCGACGAAGCAGTCTCAGACGTCCCCGTCTACCTTGATGCCAACGACTACCACTCCTGCTGGGTGAACCGGGCCGCGCTGAAGGAACTGGGCATCACCCGGGACACCCCTGATCCGCTCGGCGGACGCATCGGGCGGGATAGCCAGGGCGAACCGGACGGGATGCTGTACGAGACCGCGGCACAGCAGTTTGTGTGGCCGTTCCTGGGGGAGGTGACCTCGGACGCTGACCGGGACGCCGCCGTCGAACGTTCCATCGCGGCCTACTTGGCCGCCGGGGTGACCGGAGCAGTGGACATGGCCCTGGGGGAACTCGACCTGGCGGCGTTCCTCCGTGCGGCAGCGCGGCGGGGCGGCCGGCTGCCGATCCGCGTCGTGGCTCACTGGTTCATCCACAACACCGGCGACGAGGCCGAAAACCTGGCGCAGGTGCAACGTGCCGTGCTGCTGGCCGGGGACATCAACACCGAGTGGCTGCGTGTGGCCGGCATCAAGCTGGCATTGGACGGTGTGATCGACGCCTGCACTGCTGCCATGAACCGGCCCTACGCGGACGGTTCACAGGCCGGGCCTATCTGGTCCCCCGAGCAGTTGGAGCCGGTGGTGGCAGCCGCCGATGCCGCCGGGCTGCAGGTTGCCCTCCACGCCATCGGAGACCACGCCAGTGATATTGCCCTGGATGCCCTCGAACGTGCCGCAGAAATAAATGGCCCGCGCCACCGCCGCCATCGCATCGAGCACCTCGAATACGCCTCCCCGGAGACCCCTGCCCGGATGGCCCGGCTCGGCGTCACTGCGTCCATGCAGCCCGTCCACGCCGATCCTGCCATCTACGGCAACTGGGCGGCGATGCTGGGCGACGACCGGCCGGACCGCAGCTTCGCTTGGCCGGAATACGTGGCGGCCGGCGCCCTGTTGGCCTTTTCCACCGACGCCCCCACCGCGCCGTACGAGGCCCTGCAGAACATGTTCGTCGCTGCAACCAGGCAGTCGGCCCTGGACCCGTCCTTTCCGCCAAACAATCCGCATTTCGCCCGTCCCCTGGCCGAGGCCATCACGCACGCAACCCGCGACGCCGCGGCGTCGGTAATGGAAGAGGACCGCCGTGGCGGCCTGGCGGCTGGCCTCGCTGCGGACTTCACCGTGCTCGACGCCGATCCCTTCAAGGACGGCGAGGAATCCCTGCTGAACGCCCGCGTGCTGCGCACCGTTGTTGGCGGCCGCACGGAGTACGTTGCCTGACTCGACCAGCTGAGGCGTGGGGGCTCTTCTTCGTGGCAGCTCCCATCCCGCCACCCGGCGCGCTCCGGTACCCTGTTGAGATGGCGCGAGAACTTGCCGAATTGAACGCGGAGGGCATCCTGCTGGCGGGGGCGGGACGGGCCATCCTGCTTCAGCTTGCCGACCCGGCGGTGGGCCGCGGCGTCGCCGAGAACAGCACCTTCACGGACCGCCCGATCAATCGGCTCAAAGGCACGCTCACATACGTGTACGCCGTCACCTACGGGACCGAGGAGCAGGTCAAGGAGGTCCGCCGCAGGGTGAACCGCGCCCATATACCTGTCCGCCGCGGTGCCGATGACACATCACCCGGGTACAACGCCTATGACCCGGAGCTGCAGCTGTGGGTGACGGCAACGCTTTACGACACTGCCCTCACCATCATCGAAAAGATCTACGGCCCGCTCGACGACGAATCCGCCGATGCCATGTACCAGGACTACGCCAAGCTCGGGACGGCCCTGCAGCTTCCGCCGGGCAAATGGCCCAAGGACCGTGAAGAGTTCAACCGCTACTACGAAGAACGCATGGCAAACCTTCGGGCCAGCGACGCCGCTGTGCGTGTGGGCCGCGGCCTCCTCTACCCGAAGCGTGCAGCACTGTGGTACCGCGCGATCATGCCGTTCGCCAGGTTCCTCACGGCCGGTCTCCTTCCGGACCAGTTGCGCCAGGACTTCGGCCTGCCGTGGAGCGGCCGCCATGAGCGCCGCTTCCACCGCACCATGAAAGTCCTCGCCGTGACCTACCCCAAGCTGCCGCAGGGCATCCGGCACTGGTTCAAGAACTACTGCCTCAACGAACTGGAAGCGTCCCCGCGCCGGGCAGTGAATGCGTAGTTCCACCCCGCTGGAGCAGCGCCTCGATGGGCGCGCGCGCCGTTTCCTTGAAAGCGCCCCGGCCAGCCGCATCCGCCCAAAGCTCACCGAGTTCGTTGTCTTCGGCCTCAAGCAGGGCTGGGCCTGCATCTTCGGCGCCGCCCTCCTCGCGGTGCTTATGGCCGCCAGGCTCTGGTACCCGGACAACGCCGGCCTGGCCAGGAACGACTTCCTGACCCTGGCCGCCGTCGGTATCCAGGTCCTCATGGTGGTGTTCAAACTGGAGACCCTCAAGGAGTTGCGGGTCATCATCCTGTTCCACCTGGTGGGCACGGTGATGGAGCTGTTCAAGACCGACGTCGGCTCCTGGTCCTATGTAGCCGAGGGCGTGCTGCGGATCGGGGCGGTCCCGCTCTTCAGCGGGTTTATGTACGCCGCTGTGGGCTCGTACATGGTGCGGGTCTACCGGCTGTTCGACCTCAAGTTCGCCGGCTATCCGCGGCGCTGGATCACGGCGGTCGTCGCCGCCGCCATCTACGTAAACTTTTTCACCGACCACTACATCTGGGACGCGCGCTGGGTACTGCTGGCCGCCGTCGCCGTTGTCTTTGGCCGGTGCGTCATGCACTTCCGGGTGTTCCGGAAGCACCACCGGATGCCGCTGGTGATTGCGTTCCTGCTGGTGGCGCTGTTCATCTGGATCGCCGAGAACATTGCCACCTGGTCCGGCGCCTGGCTCTACCCCAGCCAAGTGGACGGCTGGCAACCAGTGGGCCTGGAGAAGCTGGTGGCCTGGTTCCTGCTGATGATCATCTCCGTGGTGCTGGTGGCCTGGGTCTACAAGCCCGAGCCGCCGAAGGCAGTGGAAGCAACGGAGCCCGCCGCGCAAGGTAAGGTTGCTTACTAATTTCAATAACGCGGCAGGGAGGGCTCAAGAGATGGTTGCAGGAACGAATCCGCCCGAGACGGGCGTGAGCGGTGAAGTCCACCAGGACCGCTTTGTCGGCGGACAGGACCTCACCCGGTGGGACACCAAACCCGGCCGGTTCCTGGCCTCCACGGTTCAACGGATCAGCAGGCTGCTCGGCTCCCACGCGGCGTTGGTCCTCACCCTTGCCGCCGGGGCAGTGCTGGCCGTGGCGCTCGCCGCGGTATTCGCCGAGGTGTATGAATCCGTGGTCCAAGCCGACGGCGTTGCCGGGCTGGACCACCCGATCCTGGACGGTGCCAAAACTCTCCGGTCTCCGGGCCTGGACACGATCATCACTGGCTACACCGACGTGGGCGGAACCGTGGGCATGCCGGTCCTGGCCCTGGCCATCATGATTGGGCTGGCTTTGAGGCGGCGGTCCTGGACGCCGGTCATCCTGATGCTCGTTGCCGGGCTCGGTTCGCTCCTGATGACCATCGCAGGCAAGGAACTGGTGGGCAGGACAAGGCCGGACCTGGCAGATGCCGTGCCGCCCTACGAATACTCCGCCTCATTCCCCAGCGGCCACTCCTTGAACTCCGTGGTGATCGCCGGGATTGTGGCGTACCTGGTGATCCTCCGCCTCAAGTCAGCCCGCGCCCGTGTTCTCACGGCAGTGGCAGCAGGGATCTTTGCGGCCACACTGGGGCTCAGCCGTGTTTACCTGGGCCACCACTGGCTTACCGACGTGCTGGGAGCGTGGGCGCTGGGGGCCGCCTGGCTTGCGCTGGTCATCACCGCCCACCGCCTCTACCTCACCACCCGGGTGCACCCGGCTTGATGAAGGTGGACGGCGGCGCCGCCGTATACTCGAGGGGCATATTCGGACTGTCTTGACGGGGGATCCATGGCCGGCCATACCAACGTGCGGGCAGCTGAAACGGCTGAGCTTCCGCCGGTTTTCGTGGAGGTGCCGGACAGGTCAGGGTTGCTCAATTCCGGCACGTCCACGGCGCTGAACACCGGGCTCACCGCGGCCCAAGTGCTCACTGCCGCGGAGCCGGCCCCCGTCCAGTACAGCACCAGGTCACAGCGGCGCCGCCGCGACATTCTGGGCGTAACGTGGATCCTCGCGGCCATCACCAGCGGAGTGCTGTATGGCGTGTACAGGGATGCCGCCTTTCCAGGAGAAGCTGACTGGACCCTGGTGGTGCTGGCAGTGACGGTCCCCTTCGTGGTGGTGTTCAGCCTCTACCCCCACTGGCAGGGATGGCGGCACAAGAAGCGACACAAGGAGTGGCTGTCCCGCTCCATAGAGTCATGGCCGCTCCGCGAGAGGTTGCTGGAAGTGGAGCGGATCCGCGACCTGCGGCAGCGCATCATCGTGGAGGAGATGGCGGCGTCGATGGCTGAGGGCCGGGAGGCACTGCTACGGCAGTCCGGCGCCCCGTCCCAGGCGGCCAGCGCCCTGTTGATGCAGGCGCTGACCGCGGTGGGAGCTTACGCGAAGGCTACCTCCGATGAGCCTGCGCTGGAGGCTGAGGCCCGTCACGCCGTTGCCCAGTTCAGTGAAAAGGCCGGACGACGGCGGGAGCTTCCCGCGCCGTCCGGCCCACCATCCGTTCTACCTGCAGATCAGCGGCTGCGGCGGCGCAGCAACGGAGCAGTCAACGACGCCGGCCGGTAGCCGGCGTCGGCCTGGTTCAGCGTGGTGCCGGGCGGGACGATCTCGCCGATCCGGCTGCCGGCCCATCAGAACGCCGATCCGATGGATGCCAGTTCCCCTGCGGCCGCGCCGGCGTAGCGGTTGGCCGGGCGTTCCAAGCCGTAGTGCTCCCGCAGCGTCCTGCCGGTGTATTCCGTGCGGAACAGGCCGCGTTCCTGGAGGATTGGAACCACCTGGTCCACGAACGACTCCAGCCCCGCGGGCAGCACCGGCGGCATGATGTTGAAGCCGTCCGCCGGATGCGGCATCGGTCCTCCTGTTCACTGTCGGCGTATGTTGCGCTTGGCCCGGCGGGGGCTGTGGAAACACCTAAGCACGGTCTTCAATGCCTTGGCCAGCACCGCGCAACGGAAGCGAAACGGGAGGAAACGGCGCTACTTACGGCGCCATCAGGAGGACAAACCGGTAAACCGGGCGCCATGATCCGCAACGGAGGTTAATGTGACTGGCAAAGGCCGGACCCATGTCCGGACTGCACGGGCTCGGCGCTGAAAGATGGGGGCTCTGCCGTAACAGGTTCCAACAGGGACTGCCTAAGGAGCGTTTCTCCCCCCTGCATGGGGCGCCGATGGGCGATGCTGGAAGGAGCCCTAACCTGGGCACCGTGATTGATTGGAGAAGCGCATGCGCCACCGGACCCTTACCGCGGCTGCCATCGGCACGGGTATTCTCCTGGCAGGCTGCACGGCCTCCCCGCCGCCGTCGTCCACCTCTACGTTCCCTGCCCCGTCGTCGTCGGCTCCGGTTACTTCCGCGCCGGCCGCTTCCACAGCCACAGGCAGCGAACCAGCCCGGACAGCCCCAGCCACGATCGCGGGGACGCCGCAGCCTGTCGCAACTGGCCTTGCCGCGCCCTGGTCCGTCGTGTTCCGTGACGGAACGCCGTTGGTCAGCGAGCGGAACAGTGCGCGCGTTCTCGAACTCGCGCCGGACGGTTCTGCGCGGCCCATCGGGACCGTTGAGGGCGTGGTTGGCCGGGGAGAGTCAGGATTGCTGGGCCTCGCGGTAGGTGGCGGCGGCGGCGACCTCTACGTCTACTCGACGGCGTCGGACGGCAACCGGGTCCAGCGATTTACCGTGACCGGCACACCAGGATCTCTCTCGCTTGGGCAGCCGGACACACTGCTGGCAGGGATTCCGGCCGCGAGTACGCACGACGGCGGCCGGATCGCCTTTGGTCCCGATGGCATGCTGTACGTGACGGCCGGGGACGCGCAGCAGCGCAACAGCGCCCAGGACCGGGACTCCCTTGCCGGCAAAATCCTGCGCATGACCCCCGACGGCGAGGTCCCGTCCGACAACCCCTTCCCGGGCTCTCTCACGTACAGCTACGGGCACCGGAACCCGCAGGGCCTGGCGTGGGCGGCCGACGGAACCCTGTTCGCCACCGAATTCGGGCAGAACACGTGGGACGAGCTGAACGTCATTAGGCCTGGCGCCAACTACGGCTGGCCCACCGTGGAAGGGATTGCGGGCCGGGAAGGTTTTGTGGATCCCGTGCAGCAGTGGCAGCCCGGCACGGCAAGTCCCAGCGGCATGGCCCACGCCGGCGGCACCCTGTTCATCGCCAACCTTCGGGGACAGGTTTTGCGGTCGGTTCCCGTCTCGGATCCCACCACGTTCACCGACCACTACAGCCGGGAGTACGGCCGCATCCGTGACGTGGCACTGTCACCGGACGGGCAGCTGTGGTTCATGACCAACAACACCGACGGCCGCGGTGACCCACAGCCCGGGGATGACCGG
Source organism: Arthrobacter sp. (assembly GCA_046717065.1). Classification (GTDB taxonomy): domain Bacteria; phylum Actinomycetota; class Actinomycetes; order Actinomycetales; family Micrococcaceae; genus Arthrobacter. The sequence goes on from JBKJVX010000036.1 coordinate 20,581, forward strand.
ATCCTCGCCGTTCCCCTGGCATAACGGCGGGCCTCGCCAGGGCAGGTTGCGAGTCTAGCTCCTGGCGTGGGTTTGGGCTGATTCGACGATGTTCTCGGTCGCGGCCCACGAGGCGAGGAGTTTGAGGGCTTCCTCGGAGGGGCTGCCCGGCGTGGCGGGGTAGACCGTCAGGGTATGGCCGGGGTCCTCTTCCAGCCCCAGGACCTGATAGTTCAGTTCGAGGAGTCCCACCACAGGATGCTTGAAGACCTTTGTGCCGGCGTAGTGGCGGCGGACATTGTGTGCAGCCCAGCGCGTACGGAATTCGTCACTGCGCATGGAGAGCTCGCCGATCAGCTCGGCAATGCCTTTGTCGTGCGGGCTGCGCCCCGCTTCGCGGCGCAGGATGGCGACATTGACGTTGGCTGCCCGGTCCCAGTCTGTGTAGAAATCGTGCGCGCGGGGGTCCAGGAAGATGAACCGTGAATGGTTGGCCGGCCGTGCCGTGCCGCGGTACATGTCGGAATACAACGCGTAGCCCAGGGCGTTGGCGGCCACGATATCCATCCGGTTGTTGCCAATGAAGGCCGGCGCTCCGGTGACGGTGTCCAGGAGGTACTGCAGCTCGCGCCGCACCCCGGACGGGACGGAACCCGCGGCGCTCGCAGCACGCTTGCGTCCAGACGTGTTGGCCGCGCGGGCCAAGTCGTAGAGGTGGTCATGTTCAGCGCGGTCCAGCTCCAGCGCCTGCGCAATGGCGTCCAGCACGCTGTCGGAGACTCCGGTGAGGTTTCCGCGTTCCAGCCGCGTGTAGTAGTCCACGCTGACCCCTGCCAGCCGGGCCACTTCTTCACGCCTCAGCCCCGGCACCCGCCGCCGCCCGCCGTACGGTTCGATGCCCGCCTGTTCCGGGGTGATGCGTCCCCGGCGGGTAGAAAGAAACTGCCGGACCTCGGCTCGGTTATCCATACGGACACGTTACGACGAAACCGCGAACCCTAAGGAGGGTCTGCCAGAACCCGTTACGGCAGGGCCCTCGCTACGGTTGCCGGTTGCCGGTTTGATGGAGATAGCCCCCCCCTTTTTAGCCATCAACGAGCTGGAGCACCAACCCATGCTGCCGACCGCAACCACCCGCGGGCCATCGGCCGGCACCGTCCCGGCCACGCTGGTTGCCACGGTCATCTTCCTGACGGCCGTGGCGCCGCTCGCTACCGATATGTACGTGCCGGCCTTTCCGCGTGTATCCGAAGAGTTCGGCACCACCGCGTCCGCCGTGCAGTTGACGCTGACCACGTTCTTCGCCGGGATGGGGCTCGGACAGCTGGTGGGCGGGCCCTTCAGCGACCAGCGCGGCCGGCGGATGCCGCTGGTTGCGGGAACGGTGCTCATGACGGTCGCATCGGCCGCGTGCGCCGTGGCACCGGACGTTTGGATCCTGATGCTGGCCCGGTTCCTGCAGGGTTTCGGCGGTGGCTGGGCGATGGTCATCGGGCGCGCCGTCATTGTGGACCTGGCCCACGGGCCGCAGCTGGTCCGGGTACTCAACCTCGTGATGGGGATCGGCGGCGTGGCTCCAATCATCAGCCCACTGCTCGGAGCCGTGATCCTCCAGCTGACCGGGTGGCGGATGACCTTTTGGTCGCTTGCCGCCCTCGGCATCCTGATGACCCTCTGTGCGCTGTTCATCGTTCCGGAGTCGATGCCGCGGGAAAAGCGGCATGCAGGCGGGCTGAGGGAATTCGGCCGCGCGGCGAAGGCCGTGCTCTCAAACCGCCGGTTCGTTGGCTACGTGGTGGTGGCGTCGTCGGCCTTCATCGCCCTGTTCGCTTACGTGGCAACGTCTGCGTTCATCCTGCAGAACATGAACGGCCTGTCGCCCGTGGCATACTCCATAGTGTTCGCGGCGAACGCGGGCGGCATGACCATCGCTGCGCTGGTCTCCGCGCGGCTCGCCGGCCGCGTGTCCACCCGGAAGGTCATCTTCGTGGGGCAAATCATTGCCCTGGCCGCCGGAGCCGCCATGCTGGCCGGGGCCTTGTGGTGGGCCACCCCGCTGCTGGTGGCGATGGGCAGCTTTTTTGCCCTCATGGTGGCCCAAGGCCTGATTAATACCAACGGCGGTGCCCTCGCCTCGGCCGAAGTACCCGAACACCCGGGCACCAGCTCAGCCGTGCTGGGACTCGTCCAGTGGACCACAGCCGGCGTCGTCGCTCCGATAGCGGGACTGGGCGGCCCGGACACAGCCGTGCCCATGGCGTTGCTCATGATCGGCGGAGCGCTGCTTTCCCTGTTCGGGCTCTTTGTCCTGGCCCGCCCGCAACCCGCAGGTGCCCCAGCGGGCATCACAGATGACGAGTAGGCGGGCCGTTGAAGGGGGTTCTGCCATAACCCGTTTCAGCAGGGCCCTCGCTACGCGTCCCCACCGCAGGGTTTGATGTTAATCGACCCTGTAGCATTTCGATATCCCCCCAAAACCACAGGAGAACCATGACCACCGTCAAGGCTTTTGCATCCCCGTCCGCCACAGAGGACCTTTTTGCGACCACCATTGAACGCCGCGAAGTGGGCCCCCACGACGTCCTGATCGAGATCAAGTTCGCCGGCATCTGCCACTCAGACATCCATACCGTCCGCGGCGACTGGGGCCCGCAGCAGTACCCGCTGGTTCCCGGGCACGAGATCGCCGGTGTTGTCACGGAAGTTGGCTCTGCTGTCACCAAGCACGCTGTGGGTGACCGCGTTGGCGTCGGCTGCATGGTCAACTCCTGCCGCGAATGCGCCAACTGCCTGAAGGGCGAGGAACAGTACTGCCTGGCCGGGAACGTAGGCACCTACGGCGCAGTGGACCGCGACGGAACCATCACCCAGGGCGGCTACTCCACCCATGTGGTGGTCACCGAAGACTTCGTGGTCCGGATCCCCGGAGGCATCGAACTCGACGCCGCGGCCCCGCTGCTGTGCGCCGGTATCACCACTTTCTCCCCGCTGCGCCACTGGGGCGCCGGCCCGGGCAAGAAGGTTGCCGTCGTCGGTCTCGGCGGCCTCGGCCACATGGCCGTCAAACTCGCCGCCGCCATGGGTGCAGAGGTAACCGTCCTGTCCCAGTCTCTGAAGAAGCAGGAAGACGGGCTGCGCCTGGGGGCGGGCAGCTACTACGCCACCAGCGATCCGGGCACGTTCGAACAGCTCGCCGGCACCTTCGACCTGATCATCAACACCGTCAGCGCTTCGATCGACATCAGCTCCTACCTGCAACTGCTCACCCTCGACGGCGCACTGGTCAACGTCGGCGCCCCCGCCGAACCGCTCCCGGTCAACGCCTTCGCCCTCATCATGGGCCGCCGATCCTTCGCAGGTTCCATGATCGGCGGCATCCGCGAAACCCAGGAGATGCTGGACTTCTGCGCCGAGCACGGCATCGGTGCGGAGATCGAGGTCATCCCCGCTGAGAAGATCAACGACGCCTACGAGCGCGTGCTGGCCTCGGACGTCCGCTACCGCTTCGTGATCGACACCGCCACGCTCTCATAACAAAACGCGTTCGACGGCGGCCGGCTCCCCAGGGGGCGGGCCGCCGTCGTGCGTTAAAGCCCCAAAACTCTTCTGTTATTGGGCGCAACGGTTCGGCGCCAATAACTCAGCGCCCGTCCCGAAACCTGTACGTGGTTCCACAATGGGAGGACAGGTTTTCCTAGCCCCGGGAGGGTGACATGCGTAGGTCCGGCGGGCTCGTTCCCGCGATGATTCTGGTTTCTGTGGTACTGGCCGGTTGCGGCCCGCAGGCAGCGCCGCCGACGGCAACAACCCCGGCGGCGACGATCACCGCCCCCGCCACGTCCGCTGCCCCCAGTCCTTCCGCCACCTCGACCCCGCCGGACGGCAAGGCCACTACGACGGCGCAGCCCACCGCCGAGGGGACGGCGTGGATGACCTTTACGACGGCGGACGGGGAGCTCGCGTTTGACCTGCCGGCCGGGTGGAGCGTGCGGGACCCGGCAGGGGAGCTCCCGGAAGGCGGGGGTGCCTTCGCGGAGGTCACCAATGAAGCAGGAAAGCCGCTGGCCACCCTCCGGACCAACATGGCCACCGGTTCCACCTGCATCGAAAAGTATCCCTTCTCGGAGTTTGAGTCGCAGGAACTCCCGGCGCTGGCCCAGAACGGCGACGTGCCCCGGTACGTGTTTGAAACCCGCGGCGATGCCACAGCCCCCGGCCCCGCCGATACCCCTGCTGCCGCCTACGGCATCACCACCGTCGAAGCTCCCACCGGCGGCTCGGCATGCCCCATCTTCCACTTCTTCACCTGGCCGCCCACTGCCGCCATGTTCGGTGCGTTCTACAATCCGGAGAACAACGTGACGCCCGGTGCCGGGTCCCTGCCATACCTGGAACAGGCCCGCAAATACATGGACACCGCCGAGTACCAGGACATCAGGCGAATGATCACGTCGCTCCGGCCTGCCGGTTAACGCCATCAGTTTCCGCCATCCGAGCCAGCCCTGACAACGAATTACCGACATGAACTATTACAGCCCGGCGGCGCAGGAACGGGCCCGGGACGCCGCATACGACGCAATGGAAAAAGTCCTCGACGGCATGTTCTCGCCGTTGAACCGGCACGCCCTGAACGCGCGCTGGAAACAGGCCTGCGAAGCCATGGCGACATACCTGGAAGCCGAAGACAACGGCGAGGAATAGGTTGCCGCCGCCGGGCCTTATCCGGCCGGACGTGACTCGAATCTCTTCCGCGTAAGGAACACCAGCCGGGCTTCCTTCTCCGCCAGTTGCACCTTGGGGCCTGGCTCGAAGCCGTAGCCCACAAGCCGCCCGATCGCTTTGGTGTTCCGCGCATCCGGTTCCGCCACGACGCGGTCCTTCGAAGGGTCGGACAGGAGGAACCGGATCAGCCCCGACAGCAGGGTCGCCGTGAAGTTGGAAACCGGTTGTACTGCGGGGGCCAGAAGAAGGTGCATACCCATATCCTCCGGGCGGGCTGGATACGCTTCGCCCACGGGATCGTGCAGTGGCTCGTACGTCTGGAAAATCCCCACAGGCTGGTCCTCCACCACCATCAGGAACCCGTGGTGCGTGTCCAGGCTGTCGAGGAAAAGGTAAATGTCCCGCACTTCGTCCCGGGTCATGGCGCCCATGCCCCAGAACCGCGCGCGTTCCTCCCGCACCCAGCTGTACATGAGGTCTGCGTCCGCCTCGGGTGCAATCACGACGAGCCGCAGGCGGCCCAGGCCCGGGAGCAGCTCCTCGTACACCGCGCTTCTTGCCGCGAGGGGGATAGCTGTATCAGCGCCGCTCATGATTTCTCCTTGGTGAGCTGGTCCCAGTCAGTGACGACGGGAATGAGTTCGCCGGCTGCCCAGTGCGGCAACTGGCTCGCGAAATGGTGGTTGTCCGGATCTCCGGAGGCGCCGAACGGGACGATCCAGCGGCTCTTCGTCCGGTCCGAGAGGTCCCAGACGTAGCGTGCCACGGGCCCACGAAAGGACCCGTCCGTGATCCCGGGCAGGCTTTCCGTGGAGAGGACGCAGTTGGTGTCGCCGGACAACGAAGTCGCCGGCACCGTGGGCGCCGTGGTCCCGATCGCGGGGTAGTCCGACACCGCGGGCAGCGGCAGCAGGGTGTGGCTGGCTCCCCAGGTTCCTGTCGGCGGTGCTGCGGCCACTTCCTCCAGCGCCTGCCGGGCCGCTGCGCAGACGTCGACGCCGTGTTGGTGACCCTGCGCGAGGATGGTCTCGACGGCGAAACCCACCCTGGCGGCCGGGTTCAGCCACGGCGCAAACAGGGGCGAGCGGCCGTGCGGTGCGGTCAAGGGTTGCAGCGCGGGGCTTTGCGCAAGCGCACGCACCAGTGCGGAACGCCAGGCCGAGAAGATTGCCGCTGTGGTGCTGTCCGCCCGCATGTGGCCGTCCCAGTCCAGCAACTGCCGGCGCAACCCGTCAGCAGGATCACTCAGCAGGTCCAGGCCTTCCAGCAACGTCCGGAAGGCCGGCCACGATCCGGACAAGGTGTCCATGTGGATACGTTGCATGGCGTCCGCGTCGAGTTCCGGCCCGGCCTCCTTGAGCAACTGCCGGATCCGCCCGGCCCGGTGGGCGGGGGCGAATTCCAGCCCGGTCCTGTCGCCGCCGCCGGAATTACGGTCGTTGGCGTTGACGGCAAGCGCCTCCACTGCCGACCGGGGCAGGTCCACCCACTCGCCGGTCCACTGGTGGTCTGCGGACCAGGCCGGAACAGGCCGGACTCGGTTCTCGCTGTTCCGCACCGGCACCTTGCCGGCCACAATGTTCCGTACGTCTCCGCTGGAGTCCGCAGTTATCACACAGTTGACGGGCTCCACCCAGGAACCCAGCGCCGCGTCCACCTCGGCCGCCGAGCGGCTCCGAAGGAGCGGAAGGAGGGCCTCGAACCCCAGCGCCCCGGCAGAGCGTGACGGCGTCCGCAGGCTTAGCGCCCCGCCGTCGGGCGCGCTGGAAATCACCGGGCCCCGCGCGGTTTCGATCACGTCCACAGTTTCTGCGGCGGCGCCGCGCACCAGGATCTCCTCCTGGTGGTTCACCGCCACGGGCTCCCAGCCGTCCGGCCCCAGCGCCTGCAGGGTGCCGCCGCTGTGCCGGAGCTGCTCGGTGTACAGGTCCTGGTAGTCCGCCATCGCGTTGGTGACCGCCCAGGCTGCAGTTCCGGTATGGCCGAAATGGGGCAGCCCTGGGACGCCCGGAAAAGCCAGCCCGACGACGTCGAACTCCGGGCAGGCGAGGCGCACCTGCTGGTACACCCCGGGCAGCTCCATGAGCCGGTGCGGGTCCCCGGCGATCAGTGGAAAGCCGGAAGCTGTCAGGCTGCCGGCTGCGGCCCAGGCGTTGCTGCCGGCCCAGACCGGAGCCTCGATGCTGAAAAGCCCCACCGCGTCCGGGCCGAGGGTTGCGGCGACGTGTTCCCGCCAGAGTTTGTTGGGGAAGGTGCCAAAGAGGATGTGGTGGACCAGGAAGACGCCCAGCGGAGTCCATGGTTCCCAGCGGTCCGGGGCGGTCCCGGTGTCCCGGAACTCCTGGGCGTCCCGCTGTCCGTCGGTTAGTGCCTGGTTGACGCCGTCGACATACGCGGTGCACCAGCGCTGGGTCTCCGCGTCCAGGGCGGCGAAGCAGCGGCGGGCGGTGTCGTCAATCCTTGACTGGCGGGCAAGCCGGTCCCACACCAGGCCCTCGGCCCCGAGTTGCTCAGCAGTCCTGCCCTCGGAGCGCCAGCGTTCCATCTCGATCTGCCAGGAACGGTCCGTCGCCGCGTTGCTACCTTGCAGGAAGGCCAGTTCCTCCGCGGAGTCCGCCCGCAAATGCGGAATTCCCCAGGCGTCCCGGAACGTCTCAGCCGGCATGGGCGGGGTCCGGCAGGGGAGTGGGGCACACGGTCAGTCCTTCTTCTTAGGGGAACCTAAGTAAGAGTAGGGTGCTGGTGCGTGTTCCCAAAAACGGGCCCTGACATAAAGCCAGGCAACCGCATGAGTGAGCGTCCCTCCTACTGCGGCCGCGGGGCCTCACTGGGCGCGCGCCGCAAATAGTGGCAGGACGGGTTCGGGAAGGCTACACGCCGGCTCAGGCGTGATCCGGCCGCCGTCCGGAGAAGCCCTCCACGGCGTCCTCGATGCTCAGGGCCGCACGCTCGACGTCCTCCAGGTAGAGCGTGCCGGCAGTGATTTTGCCGTTGCTGACCTCAAAAAGCGTCACTCCCCGGACCTTGAAGTCCTGGCCATCAGTGCGGTTTCCCGACCAGGACCACTCGCTCCAGGTCGTGTCGCCGTCATCGACGGAGCGGATCAGTTCCGCGTGGAAATCGGGGATGCCTGCCAGCATCGCTTGCCAGTTGGCGTGCATCTGGGCGCGTCCAACGAAGGCCCTGCCGGGGTGTGCGGGTTGTTCGCTGCGGTAGTCCCCGTGGATGAGGGCCGCCGCCGCTTCGAGGTCGTGGGCATTCAGGGCAGCCATCAAGCTGTCTACAACTTCACCCATGGTGCAATCCGTTCTATTCGCCGCCGGCTTCCTCTTCAAGCTCTTCGAGCACGTCGGCGGCGTCCCGGTTGCCTCCTGCCGCCAGCCGGCGGAGCTCATCGAGGTCGCCCGTCTCGCCGGCCGTTTCCACCAGCTGGTCCGCGGCGTCCCGGCTGCCCGAATCAGCCAGCCGCCGGAGTTCGTCCAGGTCCCTCCGCTCGGCGGCGCGCTCAATCAGTTCATCGACGGCGTCGGACTCGCCGCGGGCCGCCCGCTGCCGCAGGGCCTCAAGCTCAGGATCGGGTGTCTGCACGCTCCCACTATGGGCTTCCGCGTCCTTCACGTCCAGAGCAGGCAAACCCCAATTGGGCGGGAGGCGTCAGTACAGGAAGATGTCGATCCATTCGCGGTTGTGGGCATGGATGAGGACCAGGAACAGTACGAAGTCGAACAGCAGGTGGACGCTGACGATGTAGGACAGTGACTTCGTGATCGTGAAGAGCCTCGCTTGGAGCAGGGCAAACGGGAAGATGAAAAACGGCGCCCAGGAGTGGAATCCCAGCTCCCACAGGAATGACGTGAAAAGCACTGCCTGGAGCAGGTTGGCCTGCCAGTCCGGGAGGTGCCGGCGCAGGAGCGTGAATGCCGTGCAGATAAAGAACAGCTCGTCCCAGATCCCCAGTACATTGGTACCCAAAAAGAGCCGGGCGATGCCCTCCGGATCGCTGACGGCCGGCCAGTTGTTGTAGACGCCCGTCCGGATCATGTAGACCGGCATCAGGGCGTACCCGATCAGCAGGACTGCGGGCAGGTACCATTTTTCGGCCCTGGTCCATGGCTGGCCGGTCCGGACGGGGAAGCGGATGGCGTGGTCCCCGGTGACAAACCGCGAAACCGCGTAGGGGATGCCGACGGCCAGGATCATCGCGGTACCCATCACGGCCATGTGCTCGGTGCTGATGTCCGTGGTGATGGGAACCAGGCTCATGGCGGTCAGGCCCACGGCAATCAGCGCCAGGTCAATAACTAGGCGGCGGCTGATGATCCCGGCCAGGACCAGGGCGGCGGCCAGGAGGAGGAAGCCCGGGACGCGGTCCTCCCGGGCGAACAACAGAAAGCCCGACGCCGACACCATCACGGCCGGGATCAGGCTCAGTGGCGCGCGGGGCAGGTCAGCAGGGCCGGCGTCGTGCACGTGGGCTTGCGCCGCAGATTGCTGCCTCACAGCGTCGCCAGGAGTCCGGCCGCCTCGTCGAGCGCGCCGGGGACGAGGGAGTAATAGGCCCAGGTGCCGCGCTTTTCGCGGTTGAGCAGGCCAGCGTCCACCAGGATTTTCAGGTGGTGGGAGACCGTGGGCTGGCCGAGGTCCAGCGGCTCGGTAAGGTCGCACACACAGGCTTCGCCTGATTCCCCCGCTTTGACGATCGACAGCAGGCGGAGCCGGTTCGGATCGGCCAGCGCCTTGAAAACCAGTGCCCTCTGCCGGGCCTCCTTGGCGCTGAGGGCCGGTTTTCCGGACGGTGCGCAGCAGGAGGCGTCCACCTCGGGTTCGGAAATCTGCAGGGAGGTCATGCACCCATTATGCAACACATTGACATTCGTCGATATGGGCGGCCATACTTCATATATCGACGTCCATCGATTTGGTAAGTCAGCGCAGGAATCCGAAGCTTCTGGGAGCCGCACAGCACCCGGATGCCCAGTAGCCTTTTCCCAAACGCTGAAGCAAAGGAACCCGCCGTGACCATTACCTCGAATAACCAGCACGCCGCAACGGAGCAGTTGATCATTATCGGTTCCGGCCCTGCCGGGTACACCGCCGCCATCTACGCTGCCCGGGCGGGCCTGGAGCCGCTGGTGCTCGCCGGGTCCGTGACGGCCGGTGGTGCGCTGATGAACACCACGGAGGTGGAGAATTTCCCCGGGTTCCCGGGCGGGATCCAGGGGCCGGAGCTGATGGACGGGCTGCAGGAGCAGGCCGAGAAGTTCGGCGCGAAGGTAGTTTTCGACGACGTGACGGAGGTTGCGCTGGCCGGTCACCTGAAGACGGTGGTCACCGGCGGCGGCGAAACCCACCGTGCCCCGGCGGTCATTCTGGCCACCGGTTCCGCGTACAAGGAACTCGGGCTGCCGGAGGAGAAGAAGTTCAGCGGCCATGGCGTGTCCTGGTGTGCCACCTGTGACGGGTTCTTTTTCCGGGAACAGGACATCATCGTGGTAGGCGGCGGGGACTCGGCCATGGAGGAAGCGATGTTCCTGACCAGGTTCGGGAAGTCCGTGACCGTCGTCGTGAGGAAGGGTGAGTTGCGTGCCTCCCGGATCATGGCCCAGCGGGCCAAGGACAACCCCAAGATCAGTTTCGCCTGGAACTCTGCCGTCACGGCCATTCATGGTGACGGGAAGGTTGCCGGGGTGACGCTGACGGATACGCGCACGGGGGAGGCCCGGCGTCAGGACGCCACAGGGATTTTCGTTGCGATCGGCCACGTGCCGCGCACCGAACTGCTGACCGGGCAGGTGGACCTCGACGAGGACGGCTACATCAAGGTCGATTCGCCCACCACCGTCACCAACCTCTCCGGCGTCTTTGCCTGCGGCGACGCGGTGGACCACCGGTACCGCCAGGCCATCACCGCCGCCGGCACGGGCTGCGCCGCTGCCCTGGACGCCGAACGCTACCTCGCCGCGCTGGAGGATGCGGACAGCATCGCCACCGCCCTGGTCGAGGAACCGACCCACAGCTAGGACCCGGAACAGGGGGGAGGGCGTCGCCAAACCTACGGATGAGACAGGGGAAAGCATGGAATCAACGAAGGCCCTTCCCGTTGCCGTGATCGGCGCGGGGCCCGTGGGGCTGGCCGCCGCGGCCCACCTGCTGGAGCGCGGCCTGGAGCCGCTGCTCTTCGAAGCTGGCCCGACGGCGGGCACGGCCATTGACCGGTGGCGCCACATCCGCTTGTTCTCACCGTGGCGGTTCAACCTCGACGCCGCCGCCCTCCGCCTGCTCGAGGCCCACGGTTGGGAGGCTCCCAGACTTACAGCGTTGCCCTACGGCGGCGAGCTGGTGGACAACTACCTCGCCCCATTGGCGGCGCTGCCGGAGATTTCCTCCCGGCTGCAGACGGGCGCCCGCGTTGTTGCCGTCAGCAGGCAGGGCCTGGACAAAACCCACGTACGCAACAGCGACACTGCGCCGTTTCTGGTCCGCGTGGAGCACGGAGACGGCGAAACCCGGGACCACTCTGTGGCGGCAGTCATCGATGCGTCCGGCACCTGGTCACAGCGCAACCCGCTGGGCGTAGCCGGGCTGCCCGCGCTCGGCGAGGACGCGGCGGGACACTGGATCTCAGAGCCGCTGCCCGACGTCGCGGGACGGGACAGGGCAGACTTCGCGGGGCGCCGGGTCCTGGTGGTGGGAGCCGGGCACTCCGCTGCCAACACCCTCATCAGCCTGGCCGAGCTGGCGAAGGACGAACCGGACACCAGGATTTTCTGGGTCGTACGGGGAGCCTCCGCCGAGAAGGCCTACGGCGGCGGAGACGCGGACGGCCTGCCGGCGCGGGGACAACTCGGTGCCCGGGTGCGGCGCCTGGTGGCGGCCGGCAGAATCGAACTCGAGACGGGCTTTGGTATCGCCGCTTTGAAGGGCACAAATTCGGGGGTCAGCGTGCACGCCGTGGACGGCCGTATGGTGGAGGCCGACGTCGTTGTTCCCTGTACCGGCTTCCGCCCGGACCTGGAGATCCTGCGGGAACTCCGGCTGAACTTGGATCCCGCCGTGGAAGCTCCGCTGCAGCTGGGCCCGCTGATCGATCCGGAGTTCCACTCCTGCGGCACCGTTCCGCCGCACGGCGCAAAGCTGCTGGCCCACTTGGAGAAGGACTTTTACATCGTGGGCATGAAATCCTACGGCCGGGCGCCCACGTTCCTGCTCGCCACAGGTTACGAGCAGGTCCGGTCCGCGGTGGCTGCCCTGGCCGGTGACCACGAAGCCGCGGACACCGTCCAGCTGGAACTCCCCGAAACGCGAGTGTGTTCCACTGACGCCGGCAGCAGTTGTGACGTTCCTGCCCCGGCCGGTGCTGACTCGGACGGGGAGGGCACCTGCTGTACAGCCCCGGAACCGGTGCTGGTGGGCTTCCCCACTGGGCTGTCCCATGGCCGCTCCGCCAGCAACTGAAACACCGCAAAAGCGGGAAAGCGGGCGACGCCGGAACCTCCCGCCGTCGCCCGCTTTCCCTAAGCGGTGGTGAACTTACGCGGAGGCCAGCGCGCGGTCTTCGCCGCGCACGCTCAGCGTAAAGGTGTTGGGTCCGCTGCACGTGACGGCGATGCGGCAGGTGGTGGTGTTGTGGCGCGCTGAAAGGTCGCTTACGGCGGTGTCCAGGGTGTGGTGGAGGGCTGACCGGTCCCAGATCTTCAGGGTAACGGAGTCATTGGCATCGAACGTCATTATTCAACTTCCATTTCATGCGGTTGGCGGCCCGGAATCTTCATTGCCCGGACCGTGTCCTCGTCGGTGAGGACTGACAGCAGGTGGGAAAGCGCATTCCCCTACTTCCATGGTGCAGGTTGCTGTGAGGATTGGCAACCGTAGCAGGGCTGATGTGACCAAGCACACGGGACTGCCGGGAGTGTTGCCCGGAAGCCGCAGGCCCTGCTTTTCCATGGTGCCCAGAGCCGGGTGCGAGTCTCAACCAATATGCGGATTGTTGCAGGTGAACCTCGTCACCTCACGGTAACTGGGGAGGCGGCGCTACTCGTCGAAGTAGGTGACGATCTGCTGCTCACCCGAAATGGACCTGATGACGGAAGCCGCTACATCCCGGAGCTTGATGTTGCGGGTGTTGGAGGCCCTGGTGAGGATCTGGAATGCAGTGTGGAGGCTGCACCTGTTTTCGGCCATAATTGCGCCAACTGCCATGTCGATGATGGTGCGGGACTGCATGGCCGAGGCGAGGTCGGTCCTGGCCTCGCTGAGCTGGGTGATGCGAAGCACCAGCCTCACCGAACTTGCGGTCAGGCTGGCGAAGGCCTCCACGGTGGACACATCGTCCTCGGAAAATCCGTTGCTTCGGCCGGAATAGAGGTTGAGGACCGCTTCTGCCTCGCCGGCCAGGTCCAGCGGTACCGCGAGGATGGAGGAAACGCCATGCTCCCTGGCGACCTTCAGGTACGGAGCCCAGCGGTGCTCAGCGGCAAGGTCCGATACCAGGACAGTCGTTCCGGCCCGGAGCGCCGTCAGGCAGGGTCCATCCCCGAATCCGTTCTGCAACTCGTCCAAGGCATGGGCTGCCGCGTCGCTGCTGGCCACTGCTTCGGCTCTCTTGCGCCGGATGACAGTGACTCCCGTATGGATGCGGTTGCCCGGGGTGGACAGCCTCGAAGAGGCAATTATCGCCAAATCGGTGAGGAAGCCCACGACGTCCCGGCTGTCCAGGACCATATCCTGCAGCCGCAGCTCAATGTTTGACGCAGCTTGCGGGGCTTCGCGGGGCGCGGCGTCAAAGCTGCCAGCGCTGGAATCCTGAGCAGTCACGGTAGGTCGCCTTCCGTTAATTCCGTTATCGCGGTGGCAATAAAAGCCGCTTGTGCAGCCGGAATGTCGAGTGCTTCGTGGAGGTACGCATCCATGGGCACCTCGTCAATCCCGCCACCGATCCCGTAGTAATACGTCCACAGTTTGACCAGCGGAAGGTCTGTGTTCCGGAAGCGTTCAACTGTGCCGCGCCGCTCTTCAGCGGCCCGGTCCCGTTGCTCGGAACCTTCGCGGCGCGGAGATGCTCGGGCTGCACATTCGCGCTGTGCAGCCGCAGGGCGATCCTCAGGACACGGGACATGGATGCCGCGTGCTGCTCCAACAGGGCCACTGTTTCCCCGGGGAAGGCGCCCACCGTGCTTGCGTAGCAGTTTAGTCCTGCGCGGGAAAAGGGCTCGGTGGGGATGGGGACAGCCAGGATGGAACGTACGCCTTCCTGGAGTGCTGCCTCCAGGTAGTCGCTCCAGCGTGCGTCGCCCCTCAGGTCCGGAATCAACACCAGGCGCTGCTCCCGTACTGCCGTCAGGCAGGGTCCGTCATGGAACGCGTACTGTGTTTCAGCCAGCCGGCGGCCGGCTTCGCTGCTGCTGGCAAACGTTGCGGGGCCCCCGTCGCGCTCCACAGTGATGGTGCACGTCACCTGACCGTCAGGGCGAACCAGTGAGGCGGACATTGTGGCGAGTCCCAGGAGGAAGTCAGGAAATTCAGGGCTGTCCAGCAGCAGATCCTGCATCTGGTCCGAAGTGGTAAGTCTGCTGTCCTGGGCCATGAGGCCTCGATCCCTGGGTTTGCCTTGAGCATTTGCCCTGGCCAGCGGCCTCCGCTCTCTGCGCGGTTGACCTGAGTATTCAACCTCTGGATCTGTTTATATCCGGAAATCTCCTACTGCCGACACTACGCCGGTGCGGGACCTATAGATACGCCCGATTGAAGGACGCGAAGGAGGACCTGGAAGCGGCCATGAAGTCCAGGACGGCCATCGACATCGCCGTAGGGGTCATCATGGCGCAAAACCGCTGCAGCCAAAGCGCAGCCATGGCAATCCTGAGGACGGCCTCCAACAGCCGCAATATCAAGCTGCGGGACGTGGCCGCAGGCGTCATCGAATCCGTCTCACCGGATCCGGCGCTGCGCACGCACTTCGACGAATAGCGACCGGAGCGGCCCGCTGGACAGCAGGGCGCCGAGTGCGTAGATTTTAAGTGGCGGGCGTCACGTTATCGGGACGCTTGCCCTCCGGGTCAAGTGCAGGGCCATCAGGAGGAACCGCTGTAGCAACACGGCGGACAGATGCACACCAGCGAAAGAGAGCCATCATGGCTGCCTCGCATTTCTCAACCTTTCTTGCCGAAGCCACAGTTCCCGAATTCGATACGGACTGCCCCATGTCCGCCGACTGCCTTTACGGCCTGTACGTCAGCTGGTGCTTCCTCCATGGTTTGGAAGCGAAACCGGACGTTACCTTTCGCGCCGCAATGCACCGGGCCGGCGTCGACGTTCATGACAGCAGGCTCCGGATGGTCGGTCCGGCGGCGGCCGACTACATCTTGTCCAGCTACCCCGCGGCTGCCTGACAATGTCGATCCATCCCGAGGGTCCTCACAACGGCGTCAGGGGCCAGCGGGCTGAGGACTATCCCCTCATCTGCACCAAGTGCGGCTCGGACCGCCACTTGGCCCTGCATACCATTGCGGCGCTCACCCCTCCTGCCAGTGGTTCCGTGGAAGTGGGTTACTCCTGCGGAACGTGCAGCAACCGTTACCTTCATCGGGCCGACGTTGTTTCTGTTGCCGCAGTCCTGAACAGGGTACGGAGCCTGGAGGACGTGCTGGCCTTCGGTGGGCACTACATCCACTGCGGGCAGCCCATGCAGAAAACCGGCTCGGAACTCCGCCGCCTCTATGCGCCTGCCACTACGGACCAGGACCTGGTAGACGCCTTGGACGTATACCTCACAACGCAGGTATTGCACTGTCCCTGTGGCTTCCAGATGGAGGTGCCCGAATAGGCATCCGGCTCTCATTTCGCATAGTACGCAGGCGCAAAGGCAATCCGCGGATGGGCCCGGCGTGGTCCAAGCTCATCAACAGCGGCTCATTCACGGGTGGGACATAGGATAGGCCCATGTCGAATTCATCAGGGAGCGAACCTGCAGAGCAGCTCCAGAGCATTCTGGTGGGCACGGAAGATGCAACTGAATTCCTCTCCGGGCTCTCCAAACTGGCGGCCGCGGCGGTTTCGGAGGCGGCCGGCGACGAGGTCGAATGCGCAGTCACCGTCAAGCTGAGGCGCAAGCCCTCTACTGCCGCGGGGAGCAGCGAGCGTGCGATCGAGCTGGATCAGCTGGAGCAGGCAGTGGGCGACGGCCCCTGCATTAAGGCACTCAGGGACATGTCCCCCGTGATTATCGACGACGTCGCCGCGGATCAGAGGTGGCCGGAGCTGAGCCGGAAATTCGCCGAGGCGGGCGTCTACAGTTCCCTCGGAGTGCCACTGGAGATCAGCGAAGGAGCCAGCGCCGCACTGAACTTCTTCGCATCGAAGCCCGGCGTCTTCACACCGAATGTCTATGACAAAGCTCTCGGCTTTGCAGCGGCCGCCCACAGCACGCTGCAGCTGTCGGTCCGCATCAAATCGGCAGAACACCGGGCCGAGGACCTGGAGGCGGCCATGGAAAGCCGGACCGCCATCAATTTGGCCTGCGGTGTGATCATGGCGCAGAACAGGTGCTCGCAGTCGGAGGCGATGGAAATCCTGACCAAGGTCTCCAGCAACCGCAACCGCAAGCTGCGCGACGTCGCCACCGAACTGATCGAACAGTTGTCCGGCACCAGCATCCAGACACACTTCGAGTAGTAGGCCCAGTCCTGCCTTAGCCAGGCGCTACTGGTTCAGTTGCCCTCCGAACGGACGGAAACGCTGCACCCTGTGCCCGTGCTGCGGACATCCCAGCAGTTGCCCCGGCCGATCACTTCAAACTCCACGTCGCCGACGCCGGGCAGGAGAACCGCCGTGTTTTCGTCCACCGCCACTGCCCTGTCCACGAGGCCCGCGGCCACGGCACCAACGGCCCTGCTGAGGGTGCCGGCCTGGGCGGCGTGGACGTCCACGGAGAAGGAAACCAGCCCCAGTCCGTCGCGTACATCCAATTCGTCGATGTCCTCGGAGCATTCCTCGCCGCACACTTCGACGCCGCCAATTAGGTAGCCGCCAATAATGCCCCTGCCGGGCGCAACCATGGCGCCGGCGGAAAACCCAAGGTAGGGGGCGCCGTCGGCCACTTTTGCCGCAATGGCACCCGCACAGTCCCGAAGCCCTTCGAGATATGCCGGGGTCAGCCCGCCGCCCACCACTACCGCGTCAGCGTCATCGAAAGCCGCCGGATCCGCCGGGCTGCCGGCACGCAGCAGGACCGGTACCACCTCGCAGGAGGTCAGGGATTGAAGCGGCCCGGCGTAATCCTGCAGCACACTTTCAGCGTTGCCGCCGCGGTGGTGCACCACAACGGCGATCCGGCGCAGCCGGCCGCGGCGCCCGGGGATGTCCCTAACGAAGCGCTCGAATACGTCAGGAAAGGAGTGGTAGTCCGGTCCGGCGCCGGCCAGAAAAATGCCCATGGGCAACAAGATACGTCGCGGACCGAAGCTTGCCGGGCCGGAAACAGGCATTCCGCGAAGCATTGACACACGCTTCCTGCGGGACTATTGTACAACCAAATGGTTGTAGATCAGCTCCGTGAAACCGAACTTGACCGCCTCTTCCAGGCGTTCTCCGACTCCACGCGGCGGGACATCGTCCGCCGGGTAATGGTCGGAGAATACACAGTCTCCGGTCTGGCGGACCTTTACGCCATGAGTTTCGCCGCCGTCCAAAAGCATGTTGCGGTGTTGGAGCGCGCATCCCTGGTCACCAAGGAAAAGCGCGGAAGGGAGCAGATCGTGCGGGGTAACCATGAAGGGCTGCAGAAAGCCCGCCGGCTGCTCGATGAGTACGAGGCGATGTGGCAGCAGCGCGTAGCCCGGATCGCTGACATTCTGGCCGAAGGATAAGGAAAGGTTTCTGCAATGCCGGTAATCAGTTCCACCAAGAATCTTGAAGCGCTCAGCTTCACGCTAATCGCAGAATTTGATGCGGACGTCCAGCGGGTCTGGCAGATCTGGGAAGACCCGCGCCAGCTGGAACGCTGGTGGGGCCCGCCTACCTGGCCGGCCACTTTTGAGGAGTTCGACTTCCGCTCAGGCGGGAACGCCAGCTACTACATGAGCGGTCCCGAGGGTGAAAAGGCCCGTGGCTGGTGGCGCTTCACCACGATCGAAGGCCCCAAGAGGCTGGCCTTCGACGACGGATTTGCCGATGACAACGGCCAGCCCGTGGATGACTTGGGAACCACGCACGCTTCCGTCAACCTGGAGGGCATTGGCGACCGCACCAGGATGACGGTCGTCTCCTCCTTCGAGTCGGAGGAGCAGATGGAGCAGATGGTCCAGATGGGTATGGAGGAAGGCATGCGGGAGGCCGTCGGACAGATCGACGCCATCCTTTCCGAACACGCCAACGCCTGAGCGGCTAACCCGGACCGCAACCCGAGGGAGCCGGGGCCGCCCCGGGCCCCCCCCCCCCGCCCCAGCCCC
>JBKJVX010000037.1:0-43904 GCA_046717065.1 Arthrobacter sp.
TGCATACCGCGTGGCAGGATTCCACGCCCATGCTGCTGTTCGTGGGCCTGATCCCCTTCGCGCACCGGGACCGCGAGGCGTTCCAGGAGTTCGACATCAAGGCCTGGTTCGATACCGGCGCGAAGCGGGTGATGGTCCTGGACCATGCGGAGCGGGCGTCCGAGATCGTGGCCGAGGCAATGTTTGCGGCCATGAGCGGGCGGCCGGGCCCGGTGGTGGTGGGCCTGCCGGAGGACATCATCCGGCAGCAGATTGACCCG
The DNA here is from genome assembly GCA_046717065.1 of Arthrobacter sp. Classification (GTDB taxonomy): domain Bacteria; phylum Actinomycetota; class Actinomycetes; order Actinomycetales; family Micrococcaceae; genus Arthrobacter. The sequence continues at coordinate 261 of JBKJVX010000037.1, forward strand.
GCGCTGCACCCCGCCATTCCGGTGGCAGCCGGCGGCATGAGCAGCACCGACGCCGCCGCCCTGCAGGCCGCACTGGCAGAGTCACGCAAGCCGCTCTTCGTCACCGGCGGCAACGACTGGACGCAGGAAGCAGCGGACCAGCTGACGGGATGGCTGGAACGGCACCACATCCCCGCGGCAGCTGAATGGCGGACGCAGGGAACGGTCTCCTTCGATTCGCCCTCCTACGTGGGCCCCATTGGCTACGGTCGGCCCCGTCCCACCTACGACCTGCTGGAGGAAACCGACCTCCTGGTGTTCGTGGGTACAGTCCCAGGCGACGTGATTACGGACGGATTCCTCTGCCGGCAGGACTGGAACAAAAAGAACTTCCTGGTCACCGTCGATCCCTCGCTCCGTGGCCGGTCGGGGCCCGTTTCGCGGCAGATCCTTGCCAAGCCCGAGGCCTTCGTCCGCGACCTTGTGGGCATCGACCTGCCCATGAAGGAAGAATGGAAGGCGTGGACTGAGCGGATGCGGGGTGAACAGGAGCGGTTCGCCGCGCTACCTGCGGCGGCGCCGGCCGCGGGGCAGGCAAGGATGGACACCCTGATGGCGAACCTGGTGCCAAAGCTGCCGCAGGACTCAATGGTGACCTTCGGCGCGGGCGAGCACACGAACTGGGCCCACCGCTATTTCCCCACCCGCCGCTACGCCTCCATGATCAGCGCCCGCAACGGCTCGATGGGTTACTCCGTACCCTCCGCGATTGCAGCTTCGCTGGCATACCCGTCGCGCCGCGTTGTCACGATTGCCGGGGACGGGGAATTCCTGATGAACGGCCAGGAACTGGCCACCGCTGCCCAGTACGGCGCCACGCCCCTGGTCATCGTGATGGACAACCAGGAATACGGCACCATCCGAACCCACCAGGAGCGGCACTACCCGGAACGGGTGTCCGGAACCCAGCTGAAGAACCCCGACTTCGGCCTGATGGCCAGGGCCTTCAGCGGTTTCGGGATTACTGTGAAAGACGACCAGGACGTTCCGGCCGCACTGGATGCCGCCCTTGCCGCCATCGACGATGACGGCGTTTTCGCCCTGGTCCACCTCGTCGTCGAACAGCGTGTGAAGGCCTACTGAGCCTGCGCTCAGAAGTTCAGACCAGGCGGCGCTGGCGGGGCAGGGTGCTGACACAGCAGCGGACGACGACGGCGGGAGGCGCCGCGGTCGTCCGCCGCGGCTGGGTTGGGGCTCCTAGAGCCTGGTGTCGAAGGAACCGCAGAACACGTTGTCGTTGAACGAGCCCTGGAATTCCGACTTGCCCTGGATCTTTTCGATGGTGGCCCGAATCGCCTCGCGTGACCCGGCGTGGGCGTGGATCGCCGTCTTCACCATCGCCACGTCAATCAGGTGGTTGGGCTGGTTAAGGGAAACGAACACCGTGGGAACCTCGGTGACGTACCACGGGATCTCCGCGGCCATAGGGGTGGACCACTTGATCCGGATGGCCGCCTCCTGGGCGAAACCCAACACGCAAGCGAACACAAAAGCGGCGTCGTACTTCTCCGCGTAGTCGCCGGTGGCCTCCTCCGAAATGACCGACATGAAATTCACGCCGGTCTCCCCCGCCGCCTCGCGCTGGTCCGCCGTCTTGAACAGGTGCACCTCGAAGCCGGCCGCTTCCAGTTCCTCCTTGACGGTGTCCAGGTAGGCGAGCGGGTCCGCGCGCGTGAAGTCGGCGCCGCCGGAGATGCCGTACAAACGGATCCGTTTGTGGGTTTCCGGCGTGATGGGCAGGTTCTTGGCGGTGTCCTTGACCAGGGTGACGGTCTTGTCCGCGATTTCGGCCGCGATGGCCCGGTGGGCTTCGCTGCCGATCACGCCGAGAGCTTCCGCCGGCGGCACCAGCTCATTACGGGCCTTCACGTGGAGACCCAGCGAGGCCTTGAGGGCCAGGATCCGGCGCAGCGCGTCATGCAGGCGCTGCTCGGTGATGACGCCGGACTTGTAGCCGTCCATCATGTAGCCGAAGTCCTCCTCGGGGTTCCGGAAGAACCGGAACATGTCGCAGCCGGCCGCGATAGTGGCCGGCACCAGATCGCGGCGCTTCATGGCCTGGGTGAGCCCGATCATCTGTGAGGCGTCGGTCAGGATCAGGCCGTTGAAACCCAGCTCGCCGCGGAGCAGGTCCTGGAGCAGCTCGGGAGACAGCGTGGCGGGCAGGATATCCCCGTCCGCCATGCCCGGGCGGAAGTGCCGGGAAAGCTCCGGCGCCCCGATGTGCCCGATCATGATGGACTGCACGCCGTGGCCGATCATTTCGCGGTACACGTGCCCGTAGGTCCGGTTCCATTCCTCGTAAGCCAGGGTGTTGTACGAGGTGACGACGTGTTGGTCGCGTTCGTCGATACCGTCGCCCGGGAAGTGCTTCATGGCACAGACGGTGGGAGACTCGCTGATGCCGTCGAAGTACTCCTTGGCCCGTTCAACCACAATTTCCGGGGTGTTGCCGAAGGACCGGGTGGAGATGACCGTGTTCCGCCAGTTGTAGTGGATGTCCACAATCGGGGCGAAGGCCCAGTTGCAGCCCAGCGCCGCGGTTTCGACGCCGGCAACTTGGCCCATCTGCCGGGCAATGGCTTTGTCCGGGTGCGAGCCTGCCTGCAGGTGCGTGGATACGAACGTGCCGTCGTCGCAGCTGCCGGCTCCCCCCATTTCCGGGTTGGAGGCCACCAGCAGCGGGATACGGGTCCTGGACTGCGCATAGCGGATGTGTTCCTGGACCGCGGCCGAGGGGCCCGGCCGGTAGCGCATGCCGCCCACGTGGTAGTTGTCCAGCACACCGTCGAGGTACTCCGCGGAGTAGTCGTTGTTGTGGTTGATGAACAGTTGGCCGATCTTCTCCTCGAGGCTCATTCCGGAGATGGTGGACTCCACCCAGGTGACGGCGTCGTCGTCGAGATTGAAGGGGGCAGCCTGGAGGTCGACGTCGAACTGCCGGGGCGGGGTGCCCGCGGCACCGGCAGTGGCGGCAACGTCAGCAGGACGCCCGACGGCGGCAATCCCGGCGAGTGCCTCCCGGACCACCTGCCCTACCGGGGCGGCGATGTCGACGATAACGCCGGTTTCACTTGCGTCCAGCGGTTCCAGCGTGGCGAGCTGGGACACAAGCAGCGCCGGCGGCATGAAGTGCCCCGAGCGCCCTTCAAGGCGCTGGCTGAGGACTTCTTCGCTGCCGTGCAGATGCAGGAAAACAGTGTCCGGAGCCTGCTGCCGGATGGCGTCGCGGTAGCTGCGGCGAAGTGCAGAGCACGCCAGGACCAGGCCGCCGTCGCCCGCGTTCGCCAGTTCGGCGCCCACGGTGGCGAGCCACGGCCAGCGGTCCTCGTCGGTCAGGGGCGTGCCGGCCGCCATCTTGGCGACGTTCTCCACCGGGTGGAGGGAATCGCCGTCGAGGAACGGGACGCCAAGCTCCCGTGCAACGAGGTCGCCGATGGTGGTCTTGCCGCAGCCGGAGACTCCCATCACGATGACGCGGAGCTTGGGCTTGCCTGTTTCGGTATTGGAAGTACTCACCAGTCGTGGACCGTTCCGTCGATGAGGCGGTTGTAGGGCAGGTACGCCTGCTGGTAGGGGTAGGCCGCCGCGGCTTCCTCATTGAATTCGACGCCGATGCCGGGCTTGTCGCCGGGATGCAGGTAGCCGTCAACGAAGGTCATGGACTGCTCGAAGACCTCGTTGGTCTTGTCCGAATGCTGCATGTATTCCTGGATGCCGTAGTTGTGGATCGCCAGGCCAACATGCAGCTGCGCCGCGAAGCCCACCGGGGAAATGTCCGTGGGGCCGTGGAAGCCGGACTTAATCTGGTACTGCGCGGCGAAATCCATCACCTTCTTCAGCGGTGAGATCCCGCCGAAGTGGGTGGACGCGGCCCGGACGTAGTCGATCAGCTGTTCCTTGATGATGGTCTGGTAGTCCCACACTGTGTTGAAGATCTCACCGATGGCCAACGGGGTGGTGGTGTGCTGCCGAACCAGGCGCAGGCCCTCCTGGTTCTCGGCCGGAGTGCAGTCCTCAAGCCAGAACAGGTCATACGGCTCCAGCGCCTTGCCCAGCTTGGCGGCCTGGATGGGGGTCATGCGGTGGTGGCCGTCGTGCAGCAGCGGGATCTCCGGGCCGAACTCGTTCCGTACCGCCTCGAACACGGTGGGCAGGTGGCGGAGGTAGGCGCGGGTATCCCAGTCCTCCTCCACCGGGAACGCTCCGCGGCCCGCGGGCTCGTAATCGTAGCGCTCACCGGAAGCCTGCGCCTGAGCAGCAACCCCGTACACGGCTTTGATCCCGGGGACGGCCGTCTGGATGCGGATGGATTTGTACCCCAGCTCCAGGTGTTCCCGGACGGAATCGAACAAAGCCGGAAGGTCCGCGCCCGAGGCGTGGCCGTAGGCGCGCAGCCCGTTACGGGATGCCCCACCTAGGAGCTGGTACACCGGCATGCCGGCGAGCTTGCCCTTGATGTCCCACAAGGCCATGTCCACGGCGGCGATCGCAGCCATGGTCACCGGGCCCCGGCGCCAGTAAGAGGAACGGTAGAGGAACTGCCAGGTGTCCTCGATCCGGTGCGGGTCCTTCCCGATCAGCAGTTGCGCAACGTGTTCCTTGAGGTAGGCGGCGACTGCAAGCTCGCGGCCGTTCAGGGTGGCATCACCGATACCTGTCACGCCGTCCTCGGTGGTGATCCGGAGGGTCACAAAGTTCCGGGAGGGACTTGTCACGAAGACTTCGGCGGCAATGATTTTCACTGCAGGTCCTTTCAGGGGCTGGCGTAGGGGCCGGGGTAAGGGCGGGGTTGGGGTGGGGGCTTACTTGGGGGTGGCGGCGGAAGGTGCTGCCAGGCTCGCGGCAGGTCCGCCAGAGGCAGCGCCGCTGGCAGTACCGCTGGCGTTGCCGCCCCCGGTGCTGCCGCCGGCTTCACCTTTGGTGTGGCGGGCACGGATCTCCGCCAGGATCTCCGCGTGCAGGGCGTCGGTGAGCTTGTACTTGGTCATCACCAGCAGGGCCAGGAGTGCCAGGACTGCGGGAATGGCTCCTGCGGCGAGCTGGATTCCGAAGACGGCCTCGGCGCTTTGGGTTGCACCGGACTTGTAGCCGCCCAGGGCGAGGGCATAAGCGGCGAGTGCACCGCCCACGGCCTGGCCGGTCTTGCGGGTAAAGGAGAAGAGGGCGTACGTAATGCCTTCGGTGCGGACGCCGGTCTTCCACTCGCCGTACTCCACGGTGTCAGCTTCCAGTGCCCACACCACGATGTTCACGGCCATCACGCCCACAAGGCTGACAAGGAGTCCGCCGAAACCGATCCAGGTCTGGCTGGCCGGGGTGAGGAAGACGATGATCCCGCCGATGACCGTCACCACGGAGGCGTAAACGTAGACGTTCTTCTTGCCCACGGCACGCACCAGCCGGGGCATGATGGCAGCCAGGACGAAGGTGAGGACCAGCTGGATGATGGACAGGACGGGGTACAGGTCCAGCCGGCCCAGCACGTCACGCAGGTAGTACAGCTGGACCGAGGTCAGGGCCAGGTACCCCGACAGGAAGAGGAAGGAGCTCAGGCACAGCATCAGCAGTGGTTTGTTGCCCTTGAGCGTGTCCAGGCTCTGCTTGAGGGTCACGTTGGGTACGGCGCGGTGGACACGTTCCTTCGCGGTGAAGACCGTGAAGAAGTAGAGTGCTGCGCCGATCACCACGAAGGCCAGGGTGATACCGGTGAAGGTTGCCTGCAGGTCCGCTCCGGGCTTGATCAGCGGCGCAACGAAGATGCCCAGTGACGAGCCCACCAGGGCGGCGCCCACCATGCGGGCGGATCCCAGTTTGGCCCGTTCTCCCGGGTCCTGCGTCATGGCTCCGGCGAGGGAGCCGTAGGGAATGTTGACCAGGCTGTAGGCCAGGCCCAATGCCGCGTAGGTGACGTAGGCATAGAGCAGGGTGCCGGATTCGCCGATTTGCGGCACGGAGAAGGTTGCAACGCTGAGCAGGAGCAGCGGGATGGAGCCGAACATGATGAACGGCCGGAACTTGCCGAACCGCTTGCTGAAGGCACGGTCCACCACGCGGCCGGCGAAAACGTCCGCGAAGGCGTCAAAGATCCGGACGGCCAGCAGCAAGGTTCCCGCCGCGGCGGCGGAGATGCCGGCAACGTCCGTGTAATAGACCAGCAGGAACATGGTGGCGGTGGTGAAGGCCAGGTTGTTTGCGGCATCGCCGGCGCCATAGCCGGCGATGCTCATCTTGCTCAGCTTTTGCATAATGTGGGCTCCTTTACCCGGTGCCGCCAGGGGGACGGCAAAAAGATGAAACGTTAGGGATTGGAAATCGTTTTGGTGCTGCCGTTTTTGACGCCGGCCAGGGCTGTCCACCGCTGGCGCAGGGCGTACGCTGCAGGCTTGGGACGGCGGTCACGGGTGAACACACCCTTCTTGTTACCGTCCACACGCATGATGCCGTTGGACGTCTGGAAATCGGCGAAGTTCCACACCTGCTCGCCCACCATGGCGTCCACGCGGTCAAAGACCCGGTGGTACATGGCCAGGAAGGCGGCCTGGTATTCCTCGCTCCAGGGCTGCTCGTAGACGGAGTGGAATCCGGGCATGGTGTCCGGGCCGTACTCGGTCATGATCATGGGCTTGCCGTACTTGGCTTCCCACTGGCGCAGTTCCTTCTCAAGGACTGCTTCTGCGGTCTCCAGATCACCGTTGTGCAGGTACCAGCCGTAGTAGCGGTTCAGCATGATGACATCGAAGAGGTCGCCGAGCAGTTCCTTGTCCGGGGTGTCGAACATAACGTTCACGTAGCCCACGGGACGGGTGGGGTCCAGCTCCCGGGTGAGCTGCGCCAGCGGTGCGAAGTATTCGTGGGCGCCCTCCTCCGAACCGTTGGGTTCGTTGGCGATGGACCAGATCACCACGGACGGGTGGTTCTTGTCGCGGGCGATCAGCTCCGTGATGGCCTGGCGGTGGTTGGCGGCCGTGTTGGCGTCCACCCCGCCGTCCACGTAGGTCTTTTTCGCGATCCCGCCAAAAACGGCACCGAAACCAAGGTGCAGTCCCACCGCGGCGGTTTCATCGATCACCACGATGCCATGGCGGTCAGCGAACTCCATCACTTCCTCGGCGTACGGGTAGTGCGAGGTGCGGAAGGAGTTGGCGCCGGTCCATTCCAGGAGCTGGAAGTCGTTGACCATCTGGGCGTCGCTGTGGCCCTTGCCGATGGCCACGTGGTCCTCGTGCATGCCGAAGCCGGTGAAGTAGAACGGTTGGCCGTTGATGAGGAATTCCTTGCCGCTGACCTCCACAGTGCGGACGCCCACCGGCAGCGTATAGCTGTCCAGCAGGCGCCCGCCGTCCCGGACTTCGGCGGTGAGCCTGTAAAGGTAGGCTGCGCCGGGCTGCCAAAGGACGACGTCGTTGATCACCAGGGTGCCCCGGTTTCCTTCGCCGCGGGCCACTTCGACGCCGTCTGCGTCCCGGAGTGCGACGGCGACAGTTTCGCTGCCGCTGCCGCCCGCCGTCGTAATGGCGTAGTCCACGCTGCCGGTGGCACCTTCAAATCCGGTGACCACGGTGATGTCGTCCACCGTGACGGCGGGGGTGCTGTAAAGCCAGAGGCTGCGGTGCAGGCCGGCGTAGTTGTAGAAATCGTGAAGGTAGCTTTGCTGCCGGCGTCCGTCCTCCGTGACAGTGATGGAGCCTGGCGGGATGGTGGCCTGCGTCAGTTCGTTGTTGACGGATACGGTCAGGCGGAAGGCCTTCCCTGGCGTCACGTGGTCAGTGATGTCTGCACTGAAGGGCATGTAGCCGCCCACGTGCTCGGCCACCAGGACGTCGTCCACCCAGACCATGCCCTCGTGGGTGGCCGAATCCAGGCGGAGGTGGATGCGTTCACCGGCCCAGCCGCGCGGTACCCGCACGTCTCGCTGGTACCAGACGTAGCCCACGTGGTCCCGGATTGCCTTGTCCGGGAAGACGTCGTTGTAGCTCGCGGGGACTCCCATTTCGAGCGGAGTCTCGAGCGGCGCCCTGAACCATTCCTCGCGGTGGCCGGCCCGGTCGAAGTCCACCTTGAACCGGTACAGGCCGTCAAGGTTAACGAGTTCGCGGGTTTCACTGGCTTGGGGCTTGAGCATTTGGGAAGTCCTATCGCGTCTTTGCGGGCTGTGGCGAAGAAAAAATTTGGGGGGGCCGGCGGTGGGCCGTGGCCTTGTGCTCTGCTTGTAATCCTAGTCACATGGCAAACGTTTGGCAAGCGGTTGCCAAGTGTTTATTGAAAATACAAGGAAAACAGGACTGCCCGGCCCTGGAAGAGGCGCCGGGCAGTCCTGTCCGTGCAGCACTACGGTGCTACGGAAGACACGTCAAACGTTCCGGACAGGCTTTCGAGCAGTTCCACCACGGCAGCGTCATCAGCCAGCACGGGGTCGACGACCGCCAGCAGTGCCCGGATGCGTTCAACTCCCGAAAGTCGGTTTGCCGAGGCCACTTGACCGCCCAACGGGTCCTGGAAGGCAGGAAGCGCCGCGCTGCAGTCCATCCATGCCGAGATCATCAGCGCGGCAGCGGCCCCTGGCCTGCCGGCGGCGCGCTCCGCCTGAAGGACAGGAACGGCGCGCATCCGCAGCTTGGTGCTGCCATCCATAGCGATCTGTGAGAGGTTGTGGGCAATCCTGGCGTTGCTGAACCGGGCGAGCAGCGCGGCACGGTAGCCGGGGATCTGCAGCTCCCCGGCGGGGAGGTTGGCCTCAGCCTCGTCCCAGAAGGATTCCACGGCCTGGCGGCACAGCGGGTCAGAGAGCGCCTCCGCCACGGTGCTGTGGCCGCGCAATTGCCCGGCGTAGGCCAACAGCGAATGTGCGCCGTTGAGCAGCCACAACTTTCGGTTTTCATAGGGCTCGATGTCTGCCACGAAGAGGGCCCCGGCGTCTTCCCAGCGCGGCCGGCCAGCGGGGAAATTCCCGCTCAGCACCCAACTGGAAAAGGGTTCCGCCACTACGGGTGAATTATCCCGGTAGCCGCATGCATCCTGGACGCCAGCGATGTCCTCATCCGTGGTCCTTGGGGTGATGCGGTCGACGGAAGTGCTCACGAAGCTGACGTTGGCGTCGATCCAGGCGGCGAGCCCGGCGTCCAATGCCCCGGAGTCCAGCGCCCCGGCGAATCCAGCCACCGCCTGCCGGGCCACGGCCCCATTGTTGGAAAGGTTGTCGCAGCAGACCACGGCGATGGGCCCGGACCCGGCGTCCCGGCGGGCAGCCAGTGCCAAGACCAGTCGCCCCAGCGGCGTTGCCGGGGTTCCACTGCCGGAAGCCAGCAACGCAAGGTCGGTGGCGACGTCGGGCGACGCTGTGTCGAACCTTCCGTCGGCACCCAGCCCGTAGGCGGCCTCGGTGATGGTCAGTGTGACAACGGCAGTGCCGGGCGTAGCAACCAGCTCGGCAAGCCGCTTCACGTCCGCGCCGTCCACGGCCTCCACGATGCTCCCCACCACGGTGAAGGAGTCGCCGGTGTCTGCGCGTTCCACCAGGGTGTATAGCCCGTCCTGCTCGGCCAGCGCGGCGGCGGCGTCGGGGCGGCGGCCGGTGAAGGCGGCGATCCCCCACTCCGCGGCATCCCCTGCCTGCTGGGTGTACCACGCCTGGTGGGAGCGGTGGAAGGCGCCCAACCCCAGGTGGACAATGCGTGCCGGGGCTTTGGGTCCCGGGCGGAGTGCGCGGTCCAGCTGCTGGATATCTGTAGCGGGCGTGGGGGACGGTATGTGCAACTCAGTGCTCACAGCTTGAACACCCGCCGCGGGGAACCATCCACGATGTCGACAATGAGTTCGTGCGCGCGGTCCTCGCTGACCCGGTGTTCCGCTACGAGCCGGGCCAGGAAGGAGGCCTCGATGCGCCGGGAGGCGTCGTGCCGGGCGGGGATGGAGCAGAAGGCACGCGTATCGTCGATGAACCCCGAGGAACGGGAGAAGCCTGCAGTCTCGGTAACGGCGGAGCGGAACCGCAGCATCGCGTCCGGGGCGTCCAGGAACCACCACGGCGCGCCCAGGTAGACGGACGGATAGAAGCCGGCCAGCGGCGCGAGTTCGCGGGAGAACACGGTCTCGTCCAGCGTGAAGAGCACCAGGTGGAAGTCCTTGGCGGTGCCGAAGTCCTGCAGGACAGGCCGGATGGCCTCCGTGTAGTTGACCGCGAACGGAATGTCGTGCCCGGTGTCCGCGCCGAAAGCGTTGAACGTGGGCTCGTGGTGGTTGCGGTACGAACCCGGGTGAATGGTCATCACCAGGCCGTCCTCCACGGACATCCGGGCCATCTGGTACATCATGTGGGCTTCGAAGTCGGTGCGGTCCTGGGCCGTCGCCTTGCCCGAGCGCGCACGGTCGAACAGTTTCGCCGCATCAACAGCGTCCAGCTTAAGCGTCGCCGGCGTCAGCACACCATGGTCCGCCGAGACCGCACCATGCTCCACAAAATAACGACGCCGGTTCTCCAGCGCGGTGAGGTAGGCGCCATAGCCTGTGCCGCCGTCGCCCGCTGCCGCGATGAGCCGGTCCACGTTCTCCGACCACGACGGGTGGGCGATGTTGAGGTAGGCGTCGGGGCGGAAGGTGGGCAGGACACGCCCATGGAAGCTGGGGTCCTGGGCGATTGCCTTGTGGCTTGCCAGCGTGTCCAAGGGGTCGTCCGTGGTGGCCAGAACCTCAATGTTGAAGTCCTTGAACAGCTCGCGGGGCCGGAAGCCGGGCTCCTGGAGCTTGGCCGAGATCGCGTCGTAGCTGGCATCGGCGGTGTCCTCGCTGAGCTCCCCGGCCAAGCCAAAGACGCTGGAGAACTGCGTGCGGAGCCAGTAACCGGAGGCGGTGCCCTCGAACAGTGGCCATGCCTTGCAGAACTGACGCCACACCGAACGGCTGTCCGGCTGCGACGTGTTCGATTCCCGGAGCCGGTCCAGCGGAACACCACTGGCGTGGATCAGCCGGGTGACGTAGTGGTCCGGGCTGACCAGCAGCGCTGCGGGGTCCGGAAAGGGCGTGTTCTGCTCGATGACTGCGGCGTCAACGTGCCCGTGCGGGGAAATGATGGGGAGGTCCTGGACGCGCTGCAAGAGCTCGTGCGCAATACGGCGGGTTCCGGGATCAGCGGGCAGGAGCCTGTCTGGGTTGGCGGCAATCGCTTGTGACATACGTCAATCGTCCGGCTTCGGCGTCGTCTTTGTCAACCGGTTGCCAAAACTTGCCACCGCAGTTTCGGAGGTGGAATCAGCCCGCCGTCAGGAGCCGGCCGCTGGAGCCGCGCAACACCAGTTCGGTTTCCACGCGCAAGGTCCCGGCCGGTTCCCCGTTGCCGTGCAGCAGATCGAGCAGCCGCGCGGCAGCACCGGAGCCGCACTCCCCCAGTGGCGAACGTACCGTGGTCAGCGGCGGCGTGGTGAAGTCAGCGCCGAAAATGTCATCGAAGCCCACGATACTGATCTGGTCCGGCACCACCATGCCCCCTGCCTGCAGCTCCTGCATGAGGCCAATGGCCAAAAGGTCGTTGTACGTCAGGACAGCCGTGGCCCCGGTAGCCAGCACATCGCGCGCAACCTGCCTGCCGCCGTCGACCGTTGGTTTGCTGGACTCCACGCGCACTGCTTCAAGGTGGGACCATTCGCAGGCGGCCTGAGCGCCTTCCCAGCGCCGTGCGGACATCCAGGACCGGGCGGGGCCTGCCACGAACGCGAGTTTCTTGTGTCCGTGGCCGGCGAGGCTGCGGACTGCCTCGCCAATGCCCTTGCGCACGTCGGGAATGACACAGGGCACGTCTTCCACCTCGCGGTTGATGACCACTACGGGCTTGTCGCGGGCCAGGGCCCGGATGTCGTCGTCGTCCATGCGGGGGCTGGCGAGGATCAGGCCGTCCACCGTGGTCATCATGCGCCGGGCTGCAGTCAGTTCGGTGACGGCTGATTCTGCCGACTCGGCCAGCACCAGGGTGTAATCACGCTGGGTACCGGTGGTCTGGGCGCCGCGGATAATGTCGAAGAACGTAGGGTTCGTGATGTCGGCGACGATTAGCCCGAACGTGTTGGTCCGGCCGGTGGGCAGTGCACGGGCGAACGGATTGACCTGGTAGTTCAGCTGGACCGCGGCGTCCTCAATAAGTTTCTGCGTCTTGGCGCTTACCCTGCCGGGCTTGCTGAGTGCCCTCGAGACAGTGGAGGGATTGACGCCCGCTACTTTCGCGATGTCGTAGATGGTGGCATTGGTTTTCCCGTTCCGGGCGTGCTTTTTCGCCGGGTCCGGGGATGCGGCCGCATCCGGCGTCTTGGGGTCAGTCACCGCCCCATCCTAACGAGGAACAACGGGATGGGGCGGTAACGGGAGCTAACTCCGCTCGGGGAACTTGCCTTCGTCCGCGATGCGCTTGTTGAGTTCGGCGAGGAACACGTCCTCATCGAAGTCCAGCCCCACCTCGGTGCCGGTCCAGCTCGAGAGGTGGGTGGCGTTGGCCAGGCGGACGCCGTTGATGCCTTCTGAACCGGGTGCCAGCAGCGGGGTGCCGTCCAGGATGTTTGCCGCGAAGTTTTCCAGCACCCCGGAGTGCTGCGCGCCCCAGGCAGACTCGAACTCGATCACTTCGGTGCTGTAGAACTCCTCCGGGTTGAGCTGGCCCATAAAGAGCTTCTTAACGTCGGCCATGTCCATGCTGTCGCTGAGTTCCCGCTCCGGCTTGACCAGCCGGGTGACCGTGGCGGTTTTGGAGTTTTCGACGACGATCTTGCCTTGGTCGCCCAGGATCTCGAAGCGGTCGGTTCCCACGATGTCGTGGGTGGCGGTGACGAAGACGCCGGTAACGCCGTCGCCATAGTCCACCACAGCTGTTACCTCGTCCTCGACGGCGATGTCCCGGCGGAACCCGTAGGCCACCTTTGCGTAAACGGACTTCGGCACGCCGCAGATCCACTGCCACAGATCCAGCTGGTGGGGCGCCTGGTTTACCAGCACCCCACCGCCCTCGCCGCCCCACGTTGCGCGCCATTCGCTGGAGTTGTAATAGCCCTGCGGACGCCACCAGTTGGTGATGATCCAGTTGCTGCGGCGGATTTTGCCGATCTCGCCATTGTCGACGATCTCTTTGAGCTTTTTGTACAGCGGATTGTTGCGCTGGTTGAACATGATGCCAAAGGAGAGCTCTGGCTTGCTGGCAGCAAACCCGTTCAGTTCCTTGACCTGCTTGGTGTAGACGCCTGCCGGCTTCTCCACGAGCGCGTGAATGTTCCGCTTGAGCGCTTCGATGCCCATTTCCGGGTGCAGGAAGTGCGGGACGCACGTGACCACGGCATCCACATCGCCGCTTTCCAGCATGGCGATGTAGTCGTCGTAGAACGGCACATTCGGGTAGGAAGCACTGGCCGCTTCTTTCCTGGCGGGGTCAATGTCACAGATGGCTCCGATTTCAATGTTGGGAACCAGGCCGTCGGTGATGAATGTGGCGTAGGCGCCGCCCTGCTGTCCCAGGCCGATGATGCCCAGGCGTACTTTCTTGCTCATGATGCTCCTGCTGTTGTTTCGAGATTAGAAAAGGTCTGCGTGGCCCATGGCTACCAGGTTGTCGTAGGAGGTCTGGAGCGCATCCCACACGGTGCGGCCGTAGAGTTCGTCCTGTTCTACGAGGAGGTACCGGGCGCCGGCGGCCTGTGCAGCCGGGATGATGGAGGGGAAGTCCAGGTTGCCTTCGCCCACTTCCGCGAACTGAACCACGTTCTTGAATTCCTGCATAAAGCCGGCGACATCTCCGGTTTCGAGCATTCCGAACGCGGCGTCCGGAAGGGTAGCGATCCGGTAGTCCTTGAGGTGGACCATGGCGGTGCGGCCCGAGTACTTCTCAAGGGTCCGGACCGGGTCCAGGCCGCCGCGCTGGACCCAGTGCACATCGATTTCCATGCCCATGGCCGGTGAGTTCCCGGCGATGATGTCCAGCATGTACTTGCCGTCGAATTTCGCGAACTCGATGTGGTGGTTGTGGTAATACAGGCGGATGCCGTGCTCCTGCAGCCGCTCCGCATAGCTGTTCGCTTCCTTCGCGAAATCAATGACGGCGTCGATAGACTTCATGGCGGGAAACGGCAACATGCCGATGCGCAGGAGCGTCGAGTCCAGCCGCTTGGCATCGTCAACGATCTTGTCGAAGTCGTCCCGAAGCGAATCCCCCGGCCGGCCATGGGGCTTTTCCAGCATCACGGACAGAGCCGCGATGTCCATGCCCAGTTCGGTTCGGGACCGCTCGAGCTCCCCTACGTTCTCCGGTGTCATCGGGATCTGGGAAATTTCGACGGCGTTGTAGCCGATCGCGCTGACCTTGCGGAGCGTCTCGAACGCTCCGATTTCCGCGACGCTGTCCTTCAACATCATCGCCTGTACGCCTAGCTTGGCCACGTCATTCCTCCGTTAGCTTCGTGTTGTGTTCAGTGCGTCGTCTTTCGTAGGCTTCACCGCGGTCAGGCCGGGACACCGGCCTGCTCGTTCTGGTGCCGCTGGATCTCCAGGAGCCGGTGGCGGTCGGCGCGGCGTTTCTCCTGCCGGTCCGGGTCAGGTACCGGGGAGGCGAGCAGCAGCCGCTGGGTGTAGGGGTGCTCTGGATCAGTAGTGACGACGTCGGCCGGTCCTTGCTCAACGATCTCGCCGCGGTACATCACGGCCACGCGGTGGCTGATGTGCCGGACCACGTCCAGGTCGTGCGAGACGAAGAGGTAGGATACGCCGGTGTCGCGCTGGATTTGCAGGAACAGGTCCAGGACGCGGGCCTGGGTGGACAGGTCCAGGGCGCTGACCGGTTCGTCGCAGACGATGAGTTTCGGCGACAGGGCCAGGGCGCGGGCGATGGCAACGCGCTGGCGCTGGCCGCCGCTGAATTCCCGGGGCAGGCGGTGGATCGCGTCCGAGGGCAGGCCCACCTGGTCCAGCAGTTCCTTCACGCGCTTCCTGGCGGAAGTGGCAGCCATGCCCTGCACACCGAGGGGTTCGGCCAGGATGTCACCGATTTCCAGGGCCGGGTTCAGGGATGTGTACGGATCCTGGAAAACCACCTGCAGGTCCCGGCTGAGGACACGGCGTTCCTTGCGGCTCGCGTGGCTGATATCCCTGCCCTCGAAATCGATCCTGCCCCCGGTGACAGGCGCCAGGCCCAGGACTGCCCGGCCCAGGGTGGTCTTGCCGGAGCCGGACTCACCCACCAGGCCCAGGGTCTCGCCCTGGCCGATGCTGATGTTGATGTCCGTCAGGGCCCGGAACGGCTTTACCCGGAACTTCTTGCTGGGGTACTCGACCGCCAGGTTCTCCACGTTGAGCAGCGGTGCATTGTCAGGGGCGCTCATGAGGCCGGCTCCTTTTGGCTGGATACAAGCATGGTCATGGGCTGCTTACCTTCGAGCATCGAGCCGAGCAGGGTCTGGGTGTACGGCTCTTTCGGGTTGCGGAGGATGTCGCGGACCGGGCCTTCTTCGACGAGGCGGCCGTTCTGCATCACAACAACGCGGTCGCAGAGGTCGGCCACAACGCCGAAATTGTGGGTCACCAGGATGACGCCGATGTTCAGCCTTTGCTGCAACTCGCGCAGGAGATCCAGGACGTCGGCCTGAACCGTGACGTCCAGGGCGGTGGTGGGTTCATCGGCTATCACCAGGTCAGGTTCACAGCTGATGGCGCCGGCGATCAGCACGCGTTGGGCCATGCCGCCGGAGACTTCGTGCGGGTAGGCGTTGAACGTTCGCTCGGGGCTCACAATTCCGACGTCGGAGAGCAGCTTGAGAGCCCGCTTGCGGGCTTCTTCCTTCGAGATACCCAGGACGCGGACCATGGGCGTGACCAGCTGGTAGCCGATGGTGAAGGCCGGGTCCAGGTTGCTCATAGGCTCCTGCGGGATATAGGAGATGCGTTTGCCCCGCAGCTTTGACAGCCGGTCCTGGCTCACCCGGTCCTCCCCCGGCGCAACGGTGTAGTTGCCGTCGAACTGGATGGAGCCGGAGACTATGCGTGCGTTGTCGGGCAGCAGGCCAAGGATGGAGAACGCGGTCTGGGACTTGCCGGAACCGGACTCCCCCACGATGCCCAGGATCTCGCCGCGGTCCACGTGGAAGGACACGTCGTCGACCACCTTCTTGATGGATCCGTCAGCCTGCGGATACCCCACGCCGAGGTTGGTCACCTTCACCAGGTGGTGCTCAGTTCCGGTTTCGACGGCGACTATGGGCTGGCGGGACGGACGCACCCTGGCCGGTGCCGCCGTCGTGCCTTCCGCCTGTACTGCATTCTTCCTGCGGTGCCGTATCTTTTCACCGTCTTCCAAGGCGTCGCGGATGGCGTTGCCCAGCAGGACCAGTCCGCCAATGGTGAGCGCCATGGCGAGCGCCGGCCAGAACAGAAGGGTTGGCGTGAGGTAGACATTCTTGAAGCCCTCGGAAAGCATCACTCCCCACGTGGCCTTGGTGGGATCCCCCAGGCCCAGGAATTCCAGGCCGGACTGGATGGCGATTGCCACGCCGGCGATGGCGGCGGTCTGGATGATGATGGGGGCCCGGACCACGGAGAAGATGTGGCGGGCAATGATGCTCCAATCCGAGAGTCCCGATACCCGGGCCGCATCAACATACAGCTCGTTCCGCACGGACTGGACGGCAGTGCGGGTCAGGCGGAAGTAGGACGGGCTGATCAGGACGCCGAACGCGATCATCGAAATCCAGACGGAGGGCCCGAACGCCGCACGGATGGTCAGGAGCACAATAAGGCCCGGCAAACTCATGAGGATGCTGACCACCCAGTTCGACACCGCTTCGAACCTGCCCGCGTAGTACCCAGCGATCAGGCCGGCAGGCAAGCCAATGGCAATGGCGACGCCGGCGCAGAGCAACGCCGAGAGCAGCGTCAGCTGGGCCCCGAACAGCAGGCGGCTCCAGACATCGCGGCCGGAGCTGTCCGTGCCCAGGATGTTTATGGAGTCCGGTGCTGCCAAGGTCTTGGCGATGTTTGCGTAGTTCTGGTCGAAGGGCGCCAGGACCGGGGCGAGGACGGCCAGCAGCCCGATGGATGTAAGGATCACCAGGGCTGCGATGCCGAGGGGATTCTTGAAGAGGCGGCGCAGGACCGTCGAACGGACCACTGTGCCGCTTTGCCCTGTTTGAATTGGACCTGATTGGGCCGTACCCGTCGGGGCCGGCGCGGCCACGGCCGCTGTTTCCACGGAGTCGCTCATGACACACGCACTTTCGGATTGAGCCAGCCATTAAGAATGTCCACGACGAGGTTCACCACGATGACCACCACTACGGTGTACATCACCACGCCCATGACCACCGGAAGGTCCGTCTGGCTTGTGGCGGTCACAGCGAGTGGGCCCATTCCTGGAAGGGCAAAGATCTGCTCGATGATCACCACGCCACCCAGCATGCCGATCAGTTGCAGGCTCAACACGGTGAGGCCTGCCGGAGCGGCGCTGCGCAGCACATGCTTGAAGAGGATTTCGCGCTCCCCGATGCCGCGGCTGCGCAGTGTCCGCACATAGTCGCGCTCGAGTTGTTTGATGACGGCGCTGCGTACCTGCTGTGCGCCGCCCGTGACGCCGTTGATCAGCAGGGCAATGACCGGAAGGGACATCGAATAGACCCAGGCGTCCGCGCCGGAGTCCGGTGAAATGGTGCTGGTGGCCGGGAAGAAGCCCAGCTGGATGGCCAGGACGGTGACCAGGATGACGCCGATGACGAAACCGGGAACGGAGTCGCCCACGATTGCGCCCACCTGGACCACCCTGTCCACCCAGCCGCGCTTGACGGCTGCGGCAACGCCGATCAGCGCTGCGCAGATGGCGATCAGGATCATTGCGGCGAAAACCATGGTCATGGTCACGGGAATCCGGCTGGCCAGGGAGTTGGCCACAGGCTCCGACGTGAACCAGGAGGCTCCAAGGTTTCCGCTCAGGGCGTCGCCCAGCCAGGCAACGTAACGGGCTCCAAGGGGCTGATCCAGCCCCAGTTCCTGTTCCTTCATCGCCACCTGTTCAGGGGTGGCCTGGTCACCGAGGATGTTGCGGGCGATACTGCCGCTGGAAATGTACAGCAGGAAGAAGGTGAGAGCCGATACTGCGAACAACACCACCAGACCGCTGCCCAGCCTTTTCGCAATGAACGTGATCATATGGTCCTACTTGGCAGGCGAGTAGTTGTAGATGGACGGAACGGCCTGCTGGATCTGGGGCGTCACGTCGACCTTTGTGTTGTGGTAGTAAATCTGGTTCACCCGGAACAAAGGTGCGAACCATGCCTGCTCCACCACGTACCTGTTGACTTCCTGGGCCAGCTTGCCGGCGTCTGCACCTCCGTTGCGGACGGCATCGATTTTGGCCTGGAGCTCAGGCGTGGCGTTCTTGAACGGGTTGTACAGCGCCTTCGTGGAGACGATCTGGTCGATCGCCACTGTGGGCTGGCCCTGGAACAGGGAGAAGTACATGGTGGTGAACTTTTGCCCAGCAACATCGGAGGTGAAGGTGTTCGTGATCGCTGCACCTACCTGCAGCTTGATGCCAACATCTGCCAACTGCTGCTGGATCACCGAAATCTGGGTTTCGAAGCCCGGCACTGACGGGATCTCCAGCGTCACGCTGTTCTCGAAGCCGGCCTCCTTCAAGAGCTGCTTGGCCTTGGCCGGATCGTAGCTGTAATGGTTTTCAAGATCCTCGCTCCAGGCGCCGCTAGCCTTGCCGAACGGCTGCGACGTGGGAGTGCCCTGGCCAAGCATGACCTGGTCCAGGATGGTCCTGCGGTCGAATGCGTAGTTGATGGCCTGGCGGACGTTGACGTTGGCAAGGGCGGGGTTCTTGGCGCCATCGCGGTCCAGCAGCAGCAGGCCCTGCCAGTCCACTTCGTTGGCGGCGAGCTTCATCTTGGCGCCCTCGGCCTGCTTGCCGTTTTTCGGGTCAAGGAGGGTAGCGTCCACCTGGCCGGAGACCAGGGCGTTGGTGCGTGCCGTCAGATCCGTCAGGATCTTGAAGGTGAGCTTTTGGTACTTCTGCAGGTCCTTGTTCCAATAGTCCTGGCGGGCCGTGAAGACAGTCTGTGAGTCCTTAACCGATGCTGCCTTATCCATGACGTAAGGGCCACTACCGACCGGTTCGGTCTTGATGCCCTCGGTTCCCAGTGCCTGGGGGCTGCCCATGAGGCCCGCCGCCTGGCTCAGGAAGTACTCCAATGCGGGATCCGGCGTGGAGAGGTTCAGCTCGATGGTGTCGGCGTCCACCACGGCAACATCTGCGACAGCGGTCAGCTGGGCCATCTGCGGGCCGTTTGCTGCCTTGAAGTGGTCCAGGTTGGCTTTGGCTGCCGTCGCGTCGAACGTGGCGCCGTCACTGAAGGTGACGTCGCTCCGCAGGTCCACCGTGAGCTTGGTGTTGGTGTCGTTGTACTCCCAGCCGGTAGCCAGCATGGGGCTGAGCTTGCCGTCCGGTTCTCGCAGAATCAGGGTGTCATAAACAGCCTGGTAGGGCTGAAGAACGTGTCCGACGTGGGCCTGCGCGGGATCCCATGAGCGGACGTCCTGGATGGTTCCCAGGGTCAGGGCTGTGGCGGTGGTGGCGCCGGCATTTGAGCCCGCACCCGCACCTCCACCACACGCGGTCAACGCGAGGGACGCGGAGAGGATGAGGGCGGCTGTTGCCGCCTTGGGACCTAACTTCATTGTTGGCTCCTTGGATACGTGGAGAGGGAGTTCTCAAAGCGTGTGGCGTGCACCACACCCGCTTGTCGATCTCACAGTACGCATGGTTGCCATGTTTGGCAACCGGTTGTCAGGAAAGTGGCGAAAATATTGGAAGTGTTGCCTTAGGAAACGGCGGAAGCGAGATCAGGAAAGCTTTGAAGGTAGACGTCCTTGACGATCCGCAGGGATTTTTGCGCCTCTTCCGGGTCGATCCAGAAGGGCTCTTTTTCATCGAGCCGTGTGTAGAAGTCCTTGATCAGCAGCTCATGCGAAACGCCCCAGTACGCCCGTCCACCGGACGACACCACGCGCTCGGAAATGACGTCCACCGTGCCGTCCGCATACGTGACCGTGAGGTCGCCACGAAGGCTCAACGTCGCTTTCTCGGTGACGATGTCCAGGGTGACCGGGGCGTTCACGGCGTTGGCGAGGGTGGCATAGAAGGCGCTCCGTACCCCGCCGGAATGCTCGGCGACAAACTCCGCCGTGTCCTCAACTTCGATGGCACCGCCCAGGAAGCGTGTGGCGGCATGGCCGCTTACCGACACCACGTCGCCCACCAGCCACTGCAGCAGGTCCACGGTATGGATCGCCTGGTTCATCATCAGGCCGCCGCCGCCGCCCTTCCAACTGCCCCGCCACGGCCTGCTTCGGTAGTACTCAGCATTGCGCTGCCACATGACCGTTGCCGAGGCCCCCTGTACTGCACCAAGGTCACCTGAGGACAGCAGTGCGTGCATGGCCTGGCTGGTGGCGTTGTACCGGTTCTGGAAACAGACGGCGATCTTTGCGGTGCTGGCCTTTGCCGCGCGGACCAGCCTTTCCCCTTCTTCGAGGGTGTGGGCCAGCGGCTTCTCAATGATGACGTTGACCCCACGCTCCAGGCATTCAGCAGCCACGGAGGCGTGCATGTTGTGCGGTGTGGTGACATGCACGACGTCGGGCCCTACCGCCTCCAGCAGGCTGAGGTGGTCCGGGAAACCCGGGACGCCATAAGCCTGCACGGCTGTGGCAAGGCGGCCCGGATCCGTATCACACACGCCCACCAGTCCGACGCCATCGAGTTTTTTCAGTGCCTCAAAGTGCACGGATGAGACGTCACCGCAGCCAATTATCGCCGCCCTGATGCCCTTCACGAAAGTACGATCCCATTCTTGGCCGCGAGGGCTGCGAACGCCCGGGCGGCGGTACCAAAGGCCGCCGGCCCGGAGAAGCCGCCCAGTTCGTGGGCGCTGGCCAGGTGCGGCTCCAGGGAAGCGAAGCCGGTGTAACCGTCCGCCTTCAAAGCGGCGATGGTGGCGTCCAGCTCGCCGTCGCCTTCGCCGGCCGGAACCACCACACCCGTACCGGCGATTGCGTCCTTGACCTGCAGGTACTCAAGGTACGGGCGCAGCAGAGCGTAGCCTTCGGTGTAGGCCTTGACGCCCACCTGGACGAAGTTGGCGTTGTCCCAGGCCACCCGCAAGGCCGGCGAGTCCACAGTCTTCATGATGTCCAGGACACGCTGGGGAGTGTCGCCGTAGATCCCTTTTTCATTTTCGTGCAGGAGTACGACGCCGGCCCTGGCGGCTTCCGCTGCCAGCGCTCCCATGCGGGTGAGGACTTCGTCGCGGATGTCATCAGGACCCTGCCCTTCGCCGGGGTAGAAGGAGAAGATCCGGATGTACCTGGTGTCCAGGCCCTTAGCCACGGAAATGACCTGCCGCAGGCGTTCCACCTCGTGTTCAACGGGCAGGTCGATGGCCACCTTGCCGATGGGACTGGCCACCGCGGAAACTTTCAGGCCTTTCGCGTCGAGGATGTCTTTGAGCCGGGACACCTGCTCCGGTTCCAGCTCCGAGACGTTCACGCCCCAGGCGCTGCGGACTTCGATGTGGCTGGCGCCGAGGGCGAGCAGCACTGCCGCCTGGACTGCCGGGTCCGGGTCGACTTCGTCGCCGAATCCGGACAGCTTCCATTCTGCTTTTGCTATGTGGTTCACGGGTTCTCCTGGTTTGCGGCAGCACACCGGCGGACCCCTGGGGGCCGGAGTGCAGGGACGCGTTCTCAGCGTTCGATATGTCCCGCCACCCTAAACCCGTCGCAACCTTTCTGACAACCGGTTGCCAAAGGGGTGCACCTGTGCGACCCTTGAGCAGTCCGCCCGTGTGAGAAGTCACAGTGGCGCCCCGTCATTCCGTTCAGAGAGGAACGCCATGGCAACGCAACCAGCCTCCGTGGGCCGCCCCGCCACTATCCATGACATAGCGGCCATGTGCGGCGTGGCCCCGTCAACGGTCTCACGCGCGCTTTCCACGCCGGACCGCGTTAACATCCGCACCCGCGAGCGGATCCGGAAGGTGGCAGCCGAGCTGAATTACATCCCGAACAGCCAGGCGAAAGCCCTTACCTCTGGACGGACGGGGGCTGTGGGGGTACTGGTACCCGATATCACCAATCCGTTCTACTTTGACCTCATTCGGGGAACCCAGCTCCAGCTGAAAGCAGCAGGCTACACACAGCTGCTTGTCGACACGGAGGAATCAGAGGAGGTGGAGGCCAGCGCCGTCCAGCAGCTTCGAAAAAGCGCGGACGGCGTTATCGTTGCCGCTCCTCGGCTGACCGACGACGGCCTCCTTGCCGCAGCGGCAGCAATGCCGCTGGTTGCCATCAACCGGGACGTCGCCGGAGTTCCGGCGGTCATCATCGATACCCCCGCTGCTACTTCCCAGGCACTGGACCACCTCATCTCCCTGGGTCACCGGAAGGTGGCCTACGTGTCAGGCCCGGCGTCGTCCCAATCCAGCGCGTTGAGGTGGGCGGCGCTGACAACTGCCGCCAAGGAAGGCGGCGTGCAGGTGCAGAAGCTCGGCCCGTTTGCGCCCAAGGCCCACTCAGGTGCAGCCGCGGCCGATACAGCGGTACACAGCGGCGCCACGGCCTGCATCGTCTTCAACGATTTGATCGCCATCGGCATGCTGCAGCGGCTGCGGGAGCGCGGCGTCCGCGTACCCGAGGACATGAGCATCGTGGGCTGCGATGACATCTTCGGTGCGGACTTCTGCAATCCTCCCCTCACCACCATGTCCTCCCCCATTGAGCAGGCAGGCCGGGTGGCTGTGACGATGCTCCTGGCCCGCCTGGATCCCTTCAGCGGTGCCGGCAGCCGCACCAGATCCGTAATGCCCACCCATCTGACGGTCCGGAGCTCCACCGCGCCGGCCATCACCTCATCCGTTGCTCCATAGGAGCCCTTCACCCGATCAAAGGTACGGAGCAACCGACGGATGAATCGAACGGACCCCTAGAGGTGCACCGCCGGGGTGTCCGACGCCGTACCGCTGAAGGTCTTGCGGTTAATGTCGATCAGCAGCAGGGCCACTGGGACGATGAGGATGGCAACGCCGGCGGCCCAAAGGAAGACCAGGGAGTAGCCCGCCGAGAGTGCAGCGGGCCCCGTTCCCCCGGCCGCCACTGTCGCAGAGGCCGCGAGGGTGCTGAAGAGTGCTATGCCCAGCGAGCCGCCCACCTGCTGGGAGGCGTTCACCAAGGCGCTCGCAACGCCGGAATCATCCTTGTCCACACCAAAGAGGGCGAGGTTCTGCATCGGGACAAACACCAGGCCAAGGCCTGCGCCCAGCAGCAGCAGGGCGGGGAGCATGTTGACCAGGTAGGTTCCGTCGGCGCTTACCCGGGTGAGCCACAGCATGGCAGCGGCAATCAGGACCGGTCCAAGGGCAGTCGGAATCCTGGCACCCAGCCGGGGAAGGTTTTTCGCGGCGATACCGGCCGTCACCATGAGGACCACGGTCATGGGCAGCGAGGCTATGCCGGCTGCGAAGGGCGCAAACCCCAGGACAATCTGGAGGTAGAAGTTGATGAAGAGGATGCCGCCGATCAGCACCGCGCCTGAAAGGAAGGACGCCAGGAAAGCCGCGGCCCGGTTGCGCTCAGTGGCGACGCGCAGCGGCAGCAGTGGGTGCTTGGCCTTCTTTTCAGCCAGGACGAACAGCACCAGCAGGGCTGCCCCGGCCGCAATAAAACCCCATGCCTCCGGACTTCCCCAGCCGTGCTCGGCATTCGTGAAGCCGTATACTAGGGAGCCCAGGCCCAGTGCTGCCAGGACGACGCCGGGCCAGTCGTACTTGGTGGATCCTCCGGCTTTGCTTTCCTGGACCTTCACCCAAACACCGGCCAGGGCGATGGCGGCAATGGGGATGTTGACGAAGAAGCACCAGCGCCAGGAGACGTAATCGGTGAGGTAGCCGCCCAAAAGCACACCGATAGCGGCACCCACGCCACTGATGGAACCGAAGATGGCAAAGGCCGTTCCCCGGTCCTTGCCTCCCGGAAAAGCCACCGTCAGGAGGGCAAGGGCTGCGGGGGCGAGCAGGGCGGCGAACAGTCCTTGGAGAGCGCGGGCTCCAATCAGCGCCCAGGCTTCCTGCGCGATCCCGCCCAGGAGTGATGCCACGGCGAACCCTGCAGCGGCAACCATGAAGGTGCGCTTCCGGCCCCAGAAGTCGGCGATGCGCCCGCCCAGAAGCAGGAAGGCGCCAAGCGCGAGTGCGTACGCCGTGACCACCCAGGCGCGGGTGGAATCACTGATACCCATCTCGCGCTGCAACTGGGGCAGCGCGAGGTTGACGATGGTGCCATCGAGCACCACCATGAGCTGGGCCAGGGCCAGGAAGATCAACGCTCCCCACGGGGCGGTGAACCTGGCTAGGTCCGGAGGTGTGCTTGCCAGTTGCGTAGCCATGCTTGGTTCCGTTTCGTTTGTAGTAATACTTATAAAAGTATAACTATTGCCCGCAGCATCGTCCGCGAGATTTCGGTCACTCCTTCTCTGCCAGGAATCCTGCCAGGCGCTGCAGTGCGGGGAGGCTGGCCGCCAGCTGCTGCTGCTCTCCGGGTAGCAGTTTCGACGCCGAGGCAGCCAGGACCCCGGCCCAGGAGTTTTCAAGAATCGCCCTGATCCGCTGCGATTCCTCGGTGGGATGCAGGGTGACATAGCGCTTGTCGCTGGGGTCCCTCAAACGGGTGACCAGGTTGGCGGCCACCAGCTCGCGCAGTTGGACACTGACGTTGCTGAACTGCCGGCCGAGCCTCGCAGCCACCTCCGCCACCGTGATTCCCGGGCTAGCCTCGACGACTCGCAGGATGTCCACCGCTCCATTCGGCAGCGGACGGACGCCTGTATCCTCGTGCGACTTCCGGCGCACATCTGCAGAGATATCCAGCAGCGCTACGGCGAGGGCCCGATGGTCCACGGCCCCCGCTGAATGCCCGCGCTGCTCACTTTCCATTGGCTCATCATAGGCACGGACAGGAAAGCCCCAGCGGCGCCTGCCGCTGGGGCTTCCGGTACTCGTTCCGCTAGAGCCGGTCCGTGTGGTCCTCGCCCTTGTGGCCCGTTCCGCGCAGGTTCTCCTGGACCTTGCCGAACAGATCCTTGATGGTGGATTCGGCGTTGGTAAGGACATCCACCGGCAGGTAGACCTCATGTGTGAGCGGCAGGTCGTATTCATCCTTCAGATGCGTGCCGTTGCCCACGCCCTCCAGGGACAGGTAAACCATCGCCTCGGTCCGGGCAATTCCGGAGATTTTGCCGAACACAACGGTGAACTCGTTCGGCTGGAAGCTGATGGTCTGGCCGACGTGGCTACGGCCAAGTTCACCGGCGGGAAGTGCCTTCTCCTGCTGGCTTCGGGTGTATTCCATAAGTACTCCTCAAGGTCGGCCGACATCTACGCCTGCAGTCTAGTCCCGCCCCGAGCGGCCGGTACACCTCACGGCCGGTCTTGTGGACGCTTTGGGGGGCTGCACAAAGAGCCATCCATCGGCGTGGCCACTCCTCCATTGAGCTGTGCCGCAGTGACCGGTTTGATGAGTAGACCGGCACCAAACGGCCGGATTCGTCAAACAATGAGCTCAAGTCAAAGAAAGAAGCGTGACTTCGATGGTGAACCGCGTCAAGGCCCCCGCCCGCTGGGAAGAAGTCCAGGTGGGCGAACCGGTGCAGCTCAGCAGGAACGGCCGCCAGGTGTACGCCGGGCTGGTGGATGACCGGACGGCGGACGGAGACGTGGTTTGGGTCACGACGACTGTCGGCGGGCGCCGGCTTTTCCACATCTCCGACGGATACGACCTGCTGGTCGCCAAGCCATGACGGAGACTTGCCCGGATGACTGCCACTTCTGCAGCGGACCGGAAACTGACTGACTTGGGCGACGCACGGCGGGCTGCAAGACTGGGGTCGAGCCGAGCCTAACAACCCATCGGGAGCCTGCCATGACCGCCGCACCGTCCTCTTCCGCCTCCACCAGCAGGGTCACCGGGCTCTTCGGGATTGAGGTCCCCGTGGTCCTTGGCCCGTTCGGCGGCGTCTCCTCCGTGCCGCTCACCGCTGCAGTGAGCGACGGCGGCGGGCTGGGTTCCTACGGCCTGTACGGTTACGACGGCGGTGCCATACGAAAGACGGCAGCCGAACTTCGCGCGGCCACAGCGAAGCCCTTTGCCCTTAACCTGTGGGTGCCCAACGGCACCGAGACCACGGCCGTTCCGCAGGAGGAATTCGACCGCCACGCGGCCACCCTGAAGCCCTACTTCGAGGAACTGGGCATTCCCCTTCCGGACATGCCGGCGCGGTACATGCCGGACTACGGCGAGCAGGTGGAGGCCACGCTGGAGGCGGGTCCCGCCGTCGTCAGTTTTGTTTTCGGCGTGCCCGCTCCGGATGTGGTGGAGGAGGCGCACCGCCGCGGCATCAAGGTCCTTGGGACCGCCACCACCGTTGCAGAAGCCGTGGCGCTGGAGGCCGGCGGCGTTGACGCCGTGGTGGCCAGCGGCATGGAATCCGGCGGCCACCGGGTGTCCTTCCTGAAGCCCGCGGAGGAATCCCTGGTGGGCACATTCGCCCTGGTCCCGCAGGTGGCCGACGCCGTATCCATCCCGGTGATCGCGGCCGGCGGAATCGCCGACCACCGCGGCTTCATGGCGGCAATGGCCCTGGGCGCTGAGGCCGTACAGGTGGGAACCGCGTTCCTGGCCACCCGCGAGTCCGCCGCCGTGCCCGCCTACCGCGAGGTACTGCGAAGCGCCGCCGCAGGCCGCACAGTGCTGACCCGCACTCTGAGCGGCCGGCTGGCGCGCGGCATCCCCAACCGCATCATTGCCGAGCTTGAAGAAGCAGGCGCTGTTGCCCCCTTCCCGGTACAGAACTGGCTCACCGGCCGGTTCCGGCCGCAGGCTGCCGCCAAGGGAAGCACGGACCTGATGTCCCTGTGGGCCGGACAGTCGGCGCCCCTGCTCAAACACGACACCGCGGCGGAGGTCCTCGCCGAACTGCTGGCCGGAACCCACTGACTGTCTCCGCGGGTTGCTGAAGGTTCCGGTAACGCCGGCCCGGCCCCCTTCCGGCTCGAGGTCAGTGACGGATCACCGCTAGAATCTGATCGTCCAGCATCTGGCCGGCTCCGCCCGCAGCGGTGCACGGTTCCGTCAGTGGGAAGGGAGAG
Source organism: Arthrobacter sp. (assembly GCA_046717065.1). GTDB lineage: Bacteria > Actinomycetota > Actinomycetes > Actinomycetales > Micrococcaceae > Arthrobacter. The sequence continues at coordinate 27,512 of JBKJVX010000037.1, forward strand.
CAGTGCGAACACACAGTCCTCGCATTCCCTTCCACCTCCTCCGCTCATCCGCAGTAGCCACGGTCATCCTGACGCTCGCCGCTGGCGCCCACCTCGCCGGCGGCGGCGGGCTTCCTGCCCCGGTCATCCTGCTGGCAGTCCTGGCCCTGATTGGCCTCGGCAGTACCGCCGCCACCCGCCTCCAGCTTGGATTTCCGGCCATGGCCGCCCTGCTCGTTGGAGGGCAACTGGCCCTGCACAGCCTGTTTACGGCTTTCGGTCCTTCCGCGGCGGGCTGGGCACCTAGCGGGGCCAAGCCTCATGCCAGCCACCTTCCCGGCGCCGACATGTTCACCCCAGCCGCCCACCTCGCTGGTACCGAAGCTGCGACCGGGCCCCTGATGCTGGCCGCGCACGCCCTGGCGACGCTGGGCTGCGCGGTCCTGCTCGCCAAGGGCGAGGCCGCCCTCTGGGCACTGGCTGCCTGGCTCAGGCCGCTTTCAGCACTCCCCCGCGTGGTGGCGCCCGACGTCGCCCCGCCACCTTTGGCTGCCTTCCCCACCGCTGCCGCGCCGCTGCGTCCCTGGCGGAACCTCCGGCAGGACAGCCGCCGCGGCCCGCCTTCCGCCGTCGTGCCCTCCAGCTAGAACCGCCGTCCCTCTCATGCCGGCGGCGGCACCCGATACTTTTGCGCGCCCGGGTCCACGGACCCTGGGTGTGCGCCAGAAAGGCACACCATGAAACCGTCAGCTCTACGCCGTACCCTGTAAACTGCCGCTGCTACCGGAGGCGCGGCAGCCCTGCTCCTTACCGCGGCGGCCGGAGCCTCGGCACACGTCGGCGTCACCCCGGACAAAACCGCCGCCGGCTCCTACGCCCTGCTTACCTTCGGCATCCCGCACGGCTGCGACACGTCGGGCACCACCAAGGTGGCCATCACGCTGCCACAGGAACTGAACGATGCCCAGCCCACGGTCAACCCCAATTGGACAGTGGAGAAGGTGACGGAGCAGCTCGCCGAGCCGAAAAAACTTGCCGACGGCACCTCCATCACCAAGCGGACCAGCCACATTGTCTATACCGCCAAAAGTCCACTGCCCCATGAGCTGCGTGACGCATTGGTACTTTCGGCAAAACTCCCTGACACGGCCGGCGCCACGCTGTATTTCCCCACCCTCCAGACCTGTGAGACGGGGCAGACGGACTGGTCGGAGATTGCCAAGGACGGCCAGGACCCGCACGCCTTGGAGGCACCTGCGCCGTCGATAACGGTCACCGAAGCTGCCGGCACCGATGGACATGGCGAAGCCGCTGCCACGGCATCCCAAGGCACGGCATCCCCGTCCACTGAGCAGGCGTCGGTGACGGACAGCGGAGCTGACGCCCGCAGCTGGGCCGGACTCGCAGCGGGGGTCGCGGGCCTGGTGCTCGGCGGCGCGGCGTACCTGCGCAGCGGTGCGCGCCGGAACACCCCGGCGGAGGCGCCAGCCAAGTAGGACGAGCTTTGATGCCCGGATCATCACGATCCGGGCATCAAAATGCTCCATGGCCTCGTGGCATCATTGACGCGGCCAAACAGTGCCGCAAAGGTTGTGCCATGAGGTCTCAGCGAAATTCACATGGGTTAGCCATAACGACGGCGGCCGCGGCAGCGGCACTGATGCTCAGCGGGTGCGGCCCCAGCGAGCCCCAAGCGCAGGCGACGACGGAACCGGGCAGCAGCTCTGCCAGCCCCGACACAACGTCCGCATCGCCCGCGGCGTCCGGGACGTCGTCGGGAACGGCGACGGCATCTGCTCCGGCCACCGCGGCTCCCGGGACACCGGCCCTTTGCAAGGCGGCCAGCCTCTCCGCCGCCACGGATGCGTCAGGCGGCGGAGCAGCAGGCAGCGTCTTTATGAAGCTCAACCTCACCAACACAGGCCCGGAAACCTGTGTCCTTCGGGGTTTTGCCGGCGTTTCCCTGGCTGCCGATGCTGCCGGCGCCCCCATCGGTGCCCCGGCTACCCGTGATGAAGCAGCGGCCCCAACCGATGTCATGCTGGCCCCCGGCCAGACAGGCTCTGCAGTGCTGCGCTATACGCAGGCGGGGAACTACCCGGACTGCGCCACGGTGGATGCCGCCGGCTACCGGATCTACCCGCCGGAGGACACAGCATCCCTGTTCCTGCCCCAGCCCACCAAGGCCTGCAGCAACGCGGAAATTACGCTGCTCACCATCGGGGTATTCCAGCCAGCGTAAGAAGTCAAAGGCTGGTAATTTCCGGCGCTGGAATTCCCAGCGAGCGTAGAGATACTAAGCGCAGACAAATCTAGACAAATCTAGTACAGACAAATGCAGGCGGTCCGGCAAAGTGCCGGGCCGCCTGCAGGTGGTTTCCGCCCATGGGGCGTTTTGTCATAAATCCCGAGGGATCAGAACATTAGCGCGCGGCGCTGGTGCCCCCGATACGCGAAGTGCCACGGGAAAGAGCCACGCCCAAACCGATCATTGCGACCCCCAGAACAAAGTGCAGCCAGTTATCCGCGCTGTTTACGGGAACAAAGTTCGCGGGCGTGTCGCCGCCCATCAGAAGGCCGTAAAGCCAAAGGACAAGGTAGATGGCGCCGCCTACGAGCAGGTAGTTCCGGGACTGGGCCGCGCTGCGGGCCATGGCGATACCGGCCGCTCCAAAGAGCAGGTGAACGATGTTATGCAGTATGGACACCTGGAAAATGCCCAGGAGCAAGGCCTGAGATGTATGGCCGGCAAATCCCATGGTCTCGTAGTTCGAGGTGATTCCCGGGATGAAGCCCAGGACGCCCACCAGGAGGAACACTGCGCCCACGGCAAGGGTTGCTTTTTGGATGTTTGTACGGCCTACGGTGCGACCGTCGGAACTCATGCTTGTCATGATTACTCCTGCTGTTGTCGTTAACGTTCACATCATGGCTGTCGGGTCGCGCCTGAAACCATAACCATAGACTTAAACACCGACATCATAAGTATACTTAGCAGCTACGCCACGAATAGTAATGGTCTATAACAGACACATCACAAACGGCCCGCTAGGGCCAGGACCAAAGGCAGGCTGAACTGGGATGACGTCGATTTGGTTGGACCGCGCAGAGACCTTCACCCCTGATCCCTTCGAGCCCGGAAGCAGCTACGACACCGTTGTCGCCGGCGCCGGACTCACCGGCCTGGTGACCGCACTCCTGCTGGCCCGCTCGGGTCAAACCGTCCTCGTGCTTGAGGCACGGTACCCCGGTGCTGTGACCACCGGGAACACCACCGCCAAAGTAACGCTCCTGCAGGGGACCTTCCTGGCCCAACTGGCCCGCCAGTACTCCCAAAAGCAGGTTCAGGCATACGTGGACGGCAACCTCGAAGGCCAGGCCTGGCTCCTGCGGTACATGGAAGAGCACAAGGTTCCGTTCCAGACCCGTGACGCCTACACGTACGCATCTTCAGCTCAGGGCACGGAAAAGCTCCGGGAAGAGGTCAGTGCCGGCACCACCGCCGGCCTGGACATGGAGTACGTGCGCGACCCCGGGCTGCCATTTCCCGTCCACGGAGCAGTGCGGCTGGCAAACCAGGCACAAATCAACCCCGTGGAAGTGCTGGACACGCTGGTGTCCGATATCCGCAGCCGCGGTGGATCCGTGGTGGGCGGCGTTCGGCTGCAGGACGTTACCGGGGGCGGCCCCGCCACCATCCACACGGACCACGGCACGGTCACCGCGAACGAGGTAGTGCTTGCCACCGGCATTCCCGTTTTGGACCGCGGGCTCTACTTCGCCAAGCTGAAGCCGAGCCGCTCCTATGCAGCAGCGCTTCAGCTGCAGGAGGACCAGGCTCCTCCCCCGGGCATGTACATCTCGGTGGAACAGCCGACGCACTCCCTGCGGGACTACGAAGTGGACGGCCGCCGGCTGCTCCTGGTGGGCGGGCACGGACACCACGTAGGCCGGGCACGGTCCGAGAAACACCACCTGGGCAGTCTCGTGGACTGGGCCGTGCAGCAGTACCCCGGCTCAGTGGTGACCCACACCTGGTCCGCGCAGGACTACATGCCCGTCAACCTCATCCCTTTCTTCGGCAAGCTTCCCAGGGGCAAGGGCCACGTCTACTTCGGCACCGGCTACAACAAATGGGGCATGACCAACGCAGTGGCTGCTGCCGTGGGAATTTCCGCCGATATCCTTGGCGGCCACGTGCCCTGGGCCAATACCATCCACCGCCGTGTCAGTTCGCCGGCAGCAGCAGCTTCAGCGGTTTCCCTCAATGCCGGGGTGGCAGCCAAGCTTGCAACGGGATGGGGGCACTTGGCCGCCGAGGGGCTGAAGAAAGGCAAGGAACAGCCTGCTGCCGAGCAGGCCCCTGTTGTTGTCCCGGCCGACGGCGAGGGCAAGGTCTATCGCGAGGGAACAAAACCGGTGGCCGTTTCCACCGTCAACGGCACCACGTGCAAGCTGTCAGCAGTCTGCACGCACATGGGCGGCATCCTGCACTGGAACGACAGCGAACTGACCTGGGACTGCCCACTCCACGGCTCCCGCTTCACCAATGAAGGACAACTCCTGGAGGGTCCTGCCACCAAGGACCTCCCCCGCGCAGGAAAGGCTTGAGCCCGGAACCATGGGGAAGCGGCATGCCGGCCTGTCGGTGGCTTGGGGCATGATGGAGGCATGATCCAGGAACAGCCCGCAGCGGGTGGCAGGGGTGCGGTCGCGGAGGCACCCATGGCCCAGTTCAGCAGGCCAACACGCGACTGGTTCCTCGGCGCCTTCTCGGAGCCGACGCCGGCCCAGAACGGCGCCTGGCAGGCCATCTCCTCCGGCTCGCACGCCCTGGTGGTCGCTCCCACCGGTTCCGGCAAGACCCTCGCCGCGTTCCTCTGGGCGCTTGACCGGCTCCTTGAGTCCGGGTCAACAGCCGCTCCCGGGGCCCCGGCACCGGAGCCACCAAAGGCGCCGGCAAAAGGGAGGCGCCCCCGGGCGCCCAAACGCAAGACCCGGGTCCTGTACATCTCGCCACTGAAAGCCCTCGGCGTTGACGTGGAACGGAACCTCCGCTCCCCGCTGATCGGCATCACACAGACTGCCAAGCGGCTGGGGCTGCCAGCACCCCTGATCACTGTCGGCGTCCGTTCCGGAGACACCACAACGGCTGACCGCCGGGCCTTGCTGAGCAACCCGCCGGACATCCTTATCACCACGCCGGAATCGCTGTTCCTGATGCTCACCTCCAGGGCCCGGGAAACCTTGACCGATGTAGACACCATCATCATCGATGAAGTCCACGCCGTGGCCGGTACCAAGCGGGGGGCCCACCTCGCCGTCTCACTCGAGCGGCTGGATGCCCTGCTGAACAAACCGGCCCAGCGGATCGGGCTCTCCGCCACGGTGGAGCCGAGGGAACTGGTGGCACAGTTCCTGGCCGGTTCAGCACCAGTGGAAATCGTTGCCCCGCCGGCCAAGAAGAACTGGGACCTTACCGTCTCGGTGCCGGTGGAGGACATGTCCGACCTCCAGGGCGCCGCCGGAGCGTTCGACTCCGGTCCCGCCTCCGGGCTGCAGCCCCAGGCCTCCATCTGGCCGCACGTGGAGGAGAAGATTGTTGACCTGGTGCTGGCCAACCAGTCCACCATCGTTTTTGCCAACTCACGCCGCTTGTCCGAACGGCTCACAGCGCGCCTCAACGAGATCTACGCGGAACGGCAGCTGCTGGCGGAGGGCGGAGGCTGGGATGATCCTGTGCCGGCGGGGCCAGCGGCGTTCAAGGCAACAGCCGGAGCACCGGCGTCTACAGCTACGCCCGCCCACATGATGGCCCAGGCGGGAAGCTCCACGGGGGCAGACCCGGTGCTGGCCCGTGCCCACCACGGCTCGGTCTCCAAGGACCAGCGGGCGCTGATCGAGGACGACCTCAAATCCGGCCGGCTGCGGTGCGTTGTGGCCACGTCATCACTGGAACTTGGCATTGATATGGGAGCCGTGGACCTGGTGGTGCAGGTCGAATCACCGCCGTCGGTAGCCAGCGGCCTGCAGCGGGTAGGCCGCGCCGGCCACCAGGTGGGGGAAGTTTCCCAGGGCGTCCTGTTCCCAAAGCACCGGGCAGACCTGGTGCACACAGCCATCACCGTGGAACGCATGCTGGGCGGCAAGATCGAGCGCCTCAGCATCCCGGCCAACCCCCTGGACATCCTGGCGCAGCAGACCGTGGCTGCCACGGCGCTAGGCAGCATCGATGTTGAGGAATGGTTTGCCACTGTCCGCCGTTCGGCACCGTTCGCGTCCCTCCCCCGGTCGGCGTTCGAGGCAACCCTGGACCTGCTGGCCGGCCGCTACCCTTCCGACGAATTCGCCGAGCTGCGTCCCCGGATCGTCTGGGACCGCAACGCCGGCACCATCGAAGGCCGGCCCGGAGCCCAGCGCCTCGCCGTCACCTCCGGCGGCACCATCCCCGACCGCGGGCTCTTCGGCGTGTACATCATCGGCACCGAGGTCGAGGGATCTGCGTCGCCCGCCACGGACGGCAAGCCCGCCCCTGCCCCCAAGGGCGGCCGCCGCGTCGGCGAGCTGGACGAGGAGATGGTGTACGAATCCCGCGTGGGCGACGTCTTTGCCCTGGGCGCCACCAGCTGGAAGATCGAGGACATCACGCACGACCGCGTGCTGGTCTCCCCCGCCTTCGGCCAGCCCGGCAAGCTTCCCTTCTGGAAGGGCGATTCGTTGGGCCGCCCGGTGGACCTGGGCCGTGCCCTTGGCGCCTTCGTGCGTGAACTGTCAGCGTCCGACGTCGGGCCCGCCACCGAACGCTGCCAGGCCAGCGGCCTGGACGCCTTCGCGGCCAACAACCTGATCCAATACCTCCGTGAACAGAAGCAGGCAACCGAAGTGGTGCCCAGCGACACCACACTGGTGGTGGAGCGGTTCCATGACGAACTGGGCGACTGGCGGGTGATCCTCCACAGCCCCTTCGGCATGCCGGTGCATGCACCTTGGGCGCTTGCGGTGGGCCAGCGGCTGAACCAGCGGTACGGCATGGACGGCTCTGCCATGGCCGCCGACGACGGGATCGTCCTGCGCGTGCCCATGATGGAGGACGAGCCGCCGGGGGCCGAACTGTTCCTGTTCGACCCCGAGGAACTGGAACAGATTGTCACAACAGAAGTGGGGGGCAGCGCACTGTTCGCCTCACGCTTCCGTGAATGTGCCGCCCGTGCCCTGCTGCTGCCGCGGCAGACACCCGGCAAACGGCAACCGCTGTGGCAGCAGCGGCAGCGGTCCGCCCAGTTGCTGGACGTCGCCCGGAAGTACCCCACGTTCCCCATCGTGCTGGAAACAGTGCGCGAATGCCTGCAGGACGTTTACGATCTCCCGGCGCTCAAAGACATCGCTGCGTCCGTGGAACGGCGCGAGCTACGGATCGTGGAGACCACCACATCGCAGCCGTCGCCGTTCGCGAAGTCCCTACTGTTCGGGTACGTCGCCCAGTTCCTTTACGAGGGCGACTCCCCCTTGGCGGAGCGCCGTGCCGCCGCCCTGGCCCTCGATTCCACCCTCCTCAACGAGTTGCTGGGGCGCGTGGAGCTCCGCGAACTGCTGGACGCCAGGGTCATCGAGTCCACCGAACGGGAACTGCAGCGCCTGGCGCCGGACCGGCGCGCGCGGGGAGTGGAAGGTGTCGCGGACCTGCTGCGCCTGCTTGGTCCGTTGGCGCCGGAGGAGGCTGCCGCCAGGCTCCAAGGCGGGGAGGCCGCAGCCGCCGAACCCGCTGGCGGGGAATTTGTGGCGGCGGATGCGGCCGTTGCGGAACCAACAGATGCCGAACTTGCGGCCGAGCTTGCGGCCCAGGTGCCTGCAGCAGACCTGGCCCATGCCACTACCGATTCCGCCACCGACCACCTGCTCGTCCTGCAGCGGGCCAACCGCGCCATCAAGGTCAACATCGGCGGCGTAGAACGCTTCGCCGCCGTCGAAGACGCCGCGCGGCTCCGGGATGCCATCGGCGTTCCCCTTCCCATGGGAGTGCCGCTTGCGTTTATTGAACCAGTGGCGGATCCCCTGGGGGATCTCGTATCCCGTTATGCCCGCACCCATGGTCCCTTCACTGCGGCGGAAGCGGCAGCCCGGCTGGGCCTGGGCGTGGCAGTAGTCAGCACCGCCCTCAAGCGCCTCGCCGCTGACGGGCGGGTGGTGGAAGGCGAGTTCCGGCCCCATTCTGGCCCGCCTGAGGCGCACCCGGCTGACGTGGACCATGCAGCTGCCGATCCAGCTGCTGCCGCCCCTGCTGTTACCGATCCAGCTGCTGCCGCCCCTGCTGTTACCGAGCCTGCTGAGGCAAGTCCTCCTGCTGCGAACCCCGCACCCGCTGAGGCACTCCATCCCGCCACGGTCAGTGAGTGGTGTGATGCCGAGGTCCTCCGTAAATTGCGCCGCCGGTCGCTGGCAGCACTGCGGGCAGAGGTGGAGCCTGTCGACGCGTCCGCCTACGGCCGTTTCCTGCCGGCGTGGCAGCATGTCCGTACCCCCGGTGCAGGCCGCGGGCAACCGGGGTTGCGCGGGCTGGACGGCATCGTCACAGCCATCGACCAGCTCTCCGGTGTTCCGGTTCCCGCCTCCGCCTGGGAGCCCCTGGTCCTGGCATCCCGGGTCTCCAATTACCAGCCGGCCATGTTGGACGAACTCATGGCCACCGGCGAGGTGCTGTGGTCCGGAGCAGGAGCGCTGCCCGGCAACGACGGCTGGATCAGCCTGCACCTGGCCGACTCCGCCGAGCTGACCCTGAACCCGGCCGTCGACTACGAACCTGGCGATGCCCAGCATCGGCTCCTGGAGCACCTTCGAAACAACGGCGGCGGCTACTTCTTCCGGCAGCTGACTGAGGTGGCCGGCGGAATGGACTCGGTTCTGAGTGACCAGGAGATTGTCACTGCGTTGTGGGACCTGGCGTGGGCCGGCCGCATTACGGGCGACACGTTCGCTCCCGTCCGCGCCCTGATCGCCGGCGGGCACACTTCCCACCGGCAGGTGGCCCGTGCACCCAGGGCGCGGGCACCGCGCCTGAGCCGGCTGGGCCGGTCCCACGGGACCGGCCTGATGGGTTCCGCCGGAATGGGCAGCGGCCGGTACGGAACGTCGGCCGGCCCGGCCACGCCTCCCCTGGCAGCCGGCCGCTGGTCCGCGCTCCCGCAGCCCGAACTGGACCCGACCATCCATGCCCGGGCCACTGCCGAGCTCCTGCTGGACCGCTATGGCGTGGTCACCCGGGGCTCGGTGATGGCAGAACAGATCCTTGGCGGATTCGGGTTGATGTACAAAGTCCTGGCACGGCTCGAGGAAGCGGGCCGCTGCCGCCGCGGCTACTTCATTGAGCACCTGGGGGCTGCCCAGTTCGCCGTGCCGGCCACCGTGGACCGGCTGCGTTCGTACTCCGAAGACACCCAGCTCGCCAAGCCCGAGCCTGCCGCCTTCGCCCTCGCCGCCACCGATCCCGCCAACCCCTACGGCGCGGCCCTCCCCTGGCCGGCCCTTCACGACGACGCCGGAACCGGGCACCGACCCGGGCGGAAGGCGGGTGCACTGGTGGTGCTGGTGGACGGGACGCTGGTCCTGTACGTGGAACGGGGTGGAAAAACGCTGCTGGCCTTCAGCGACGACGACGCGATCCTCGCCGCGGCCGGCTCCGCACTGGTTAGTGTGGTGACCCGCGGCGCCGTCGACAAGCTGATCATGGAGAAGGTGAACGGCCACGGGATCCTGGATACTCCTGTTGCCGCTGCGCTCAGCTCGGCCGGGGCCTACTCCACGCCCAAGGGGCTGAGGATCCGTGCCTGAGGGGGATTCGGTCTGGCGGGCAGCCCACCAGCTGCACCAGGCTTTGGCGGGGCAGAAATTGATTGCATCCGACTTCCGGGTGCCCCGCTTCGCCACGTTGAACCTGGCCGGCTGGACGGTCGCGGAGGTCGTACCCCGGGGCAAGCACCTGCTCATGCGGGTGGTGGGTCCGGAGGACAAAAAACTCACCATCCACTCGCACCTGAAAATGGAGGGCACCTGGCAGGTCTACCCGCCGGGCGGCAGGTGGCGTAAGCCGGGATACACGGCCCGGTGCGTGCTGCGCACGCCAGTGGCGGACGCCGTCGGATTTTCCCTTGGCATTGTTGAAGTGGTGGCCACGGCCAGCGAGGACTCCATCGTGGGGTTCTTGGGCCCTGACCTCCTGGGGCCGGACTGGGACCTGGACGAAGCGGAGCGGCGGGTGCGAGCCGCCCCGGACGTCCCCATCGGTGTCGCCCTGCTGGACCAGCGCAACCTCGCCGGGATCGGCAACATCTACCGCTGTGAGGCCTGCTTCCTGTCCGGTGTGCATCCGGCGTCCCCGGTGTCCGCCGTCCAGGATGTGCGGACCATGATGATCGACGCCAAGCAGCTGCTCGAAGTAAACCTTGGCCCCGGCCGCCGGGTCACCATCCTCAACGCCAAAGGCCTGCCGGTGGGGCGGATGGCCGGGCGGCCCGGTTATTGGGTGTACCGCAGGGAGCACCAGCCCTGCCTCAAGTGCAGAACGCCGATCCGGCGGGGCGTCCTGGGAAAGTTGAACGGCGATGAAGAACGGGACATCTACTTCTGTCCCAAGTGCCAGCCGCTCCTGGCGTAGGGATCCGGGTGCGGGTGTCCTGACCTCAGGGTCCCGGGCGGGGAGCCCTGCCCGGGAGTCCTGGGGAGTCCCACTAGCCGTTGCTGGCCAGTGGTTCGGGAGTAACGGAGCCGGTGTCGTCCCGGCCCTGTGACTCAAGTTCCGCCGGCAGCGCGGCGGGCACCATAAACACCGGGAGCAGCAGCTGGACCAGGGGCCCAATCGCGAGGGCGTAAAGGACGGTGCCCACTCCCACCGAACCGCCGAGGAGCCAGCCGACCGCCAGGACCACCACTTCAATCAGGGTGCGCGACAACCTGACCGACCATCCGGTGCGCCGCGCCAGCCCCGTCATCAGGCCGTCCCGTGCGCCGGGCCCAAACCGGGCACCGATGTAGCAGGCGGACGCGATGCCGTTCAGGAGCACGGCGCCCGCGAGCATGGCGGCCTGCCCGGCCAGGTGCGAGAAGGACGGAATCAGGGCAAGGCCGATGTCTGCGAAGACGCCCACCAGCACTGCGTTGCACAATGTCCCGAACGCCGGCCGCTGCCGCAGCGGAATCCAGAGAAGCAGCACCAGGAAACTCACGATGATGACCACCACGCCGATGCTGAGCCCGGTCCGCCCGGCGACGCCCTGGTGAAAGACGTCCCATGGGTCCAGGCCCAGTCCGGCCCGGATGAACAGGGCGAGGGATAATCCGTACATGGCGAGGCCGAGGAAGAGCTGGAGGAGTCTGCGGGTCAACATGGGAACCACTGTCGCAGACCACTGGCATTGAATTCCATAGCCAGTTTGGGATACTGGCCTTATGTCCCCTCTCAGCGCCGCCGCCCTTACCCGCCTTCTCGGAACGTGGCACCTTGGCGCGGCGCCTGCCTACCGCGAGCTGGCCGACGTCGTACGCCTCCTGGTCCTGGACGGCCGGGTGGCGCTGGACACCGCCCTGCCCAGCGAGCGCGCACTGTCCGAATCCCTGGGCGTCAGCCGCACCACCGTAACAGCCGCCTACGGTCTCCTCCGCGAGCAGGGGTTCCTGACCAGCGGCCAAGGCAGCAGGAGCCGGACCCGGATTCCACACACGACGCCGGCCGCCGGCACACTGCTAACCGGCCCAATGCCTGTTGGTCCAGCGCCGGCAGGGCCGGGACTCGCGGCACCCGGACTGGCGGCACCCGGACTGGCCGCGCCAGAGGGGCTGATCGACCTCGCCTACGCGTCCCTTCCCGCGAGCGGCGTGGTAGTACACCGGGCGTTCGCGGCGGCCCTCACCGAGCTTCCGGCCCTGCTCCCGGGATTCGGTTACGACGCCATCGGCCTGCTCCCCCTGCGCCAGGCAATAGCGGCGCGGTACACGGCAGCCGGGGCACCGACTACGGCGGACCAGATCCTGGTGACGTCGGGCGCACAGCACGCCCTGAACATCATCCTCCGGGCCTTGGCCGGGCGGCAGGACAGGGTGCTGGTGGAGCACCCGAGCTACCCGAACGCCCTTGATGGCATCCGCGCCGCCGGTTGCCGGCCAACCCCGGTGGCATTCTCCAGCGCCTCGGCCAGGGGCGGTGAGGGCATGCGGGCTGCTCCAGCCTGGGATATGCAGGCACTTCAGGCCGCCTTGATGCAGCAGCGGCCCAAACTCGCATACGTGGTGCCGGACTTCCACAATCCCACCGGACAAGTAATGCCCGACCTCCAGCGCCGCCTCCTGGTCAGGGCGGCGGCCGCCGCGGGAACAACCCTGGTGGTGGACGAAACCTTGCGGGAGTTGAACCTCGACGGCGTCGAGACCACTACGGTGGCGGCCTTCAGTTCGGCAGTGGTAACCATCGGCTCGCTCAGCAAGTCGCATTGGGCAGGTCTCCGCACCGGCTGGATCCGGGCTTCCGGGGACCTGATCCAGCGGTTCGCGGCGGCGCGGACCTCCCTGGACCTGGGCGGACCTGTAATGGAACAACTGGCGGGTGCGCATCTCGTCCGGGCCCTTGACGAGCCGCTGCCGGCGCGGCTTACTGCCCTGCGGGACAGCCGTGCCGCCCTGCTGGAACTGCTGGCCGGATACCTGCCGGAGTGGGAAACGGCGTACCCCTCCGGCGGCCTGTCCGTCTGGTGCAAACTGCCCGCGCCCATCAGCACGGCACTGACGGTCATCGCACCCGAACATGGGATCCGGCTCGCGGCCGGGCCCCGCTTTGGGATTGGCGGCGCCTTCGAACGCTACCTCCGGGTGCCGTTCACCTTACCGCCGGAGAAGCTGGAGACCGCAGTGCTTGCCCTGCGGTCGGCGCAGGACAGGCTGGACGCCGCCCCCCAGCTCCGCCGGACCCTCAAGGATGCGCCCGCCGTCGCTATTGCCTGACGCGTCGCTGTTGCCGTTACGGGAGTCAGGATTGACGGGCGGGGGCTGACGGTGCGGCGGATGGCCTTGCAGACCTTCCCATCCGCTGCCTGGCGGTATTAGTCCCGACCCCCACAGGGACATGGGCGGTGGCCTTGGCGAGCCCAAACAGGGGCATCCCGTTGTAGATGACCTCTATCCCGGCCGCGGGCACCTGGTAGGTCTCATGCCAGACACCCACATCTCCGCTTCCGGCAGTTTCCTTCATAAAACGGCGCCAGGGCTCCAGATGGGGAGATTCCCGGTCCGCGGCAAACTTCCGCAGGTGGTCCGGACTCTCCCAGTAGCTGAGCAGCATGGTGGTCCGGCCAAACCACTGCTCATAGCCCAGGATTCCCGTCGACGGATCCCCCGCCAGGTGCTGGAGCATCCGTGGCATTGCGGCGGCGACCCTCGCAACCGTCCCCGCCTTCCACCACCGGTTTGCCCGCATGCCGATCAGGAAGACAGTGACCGTCTCCCGGCCTGGGTCGGCTGTGTACCGGCCAGAAAAAACACTCTGTGCCATGGAAAGCTCCTTGGTCTCGGTTTTCGTATCGCTGTTTAATAACGCCGTTACAGAACAAGGTTATGGAACAATGGGCCCCATGGCAAGACCCGTGGTGCACAACGATTCCCTACGGCAGGAACTGCTGGCCGTAACAGCTGAACTCGTGGACCGGGACGGGCCCGCGAGGGTAACCCTGCGGGATGTGGCCTCGGCGGCAGGGACTTCCACTACTGCCGTCTACTCCCTGTTCGGCGGGAAGTCCCAGCTCTTGACGGCGGTGGTGGATGGCGGGTTCAGGTCGTTCCGGGACTCGCAGGTCGCCGCCGCACCGGGCGGTCTTCGTGAGCTTGGAGTCGCCTACCGGGCTTGGGCGCTGGAGCATCGCGCGCTGTACCGACTGATGTTCGGCGGCGCGCTGGCGGCATACGTTGATTGCCGGCCCAGCCCCGAGGTGGCCGCCGATGCCATGGAACCCCTCCTTGGCGCCGTCGCCGCCGCGCAATCCGAGGGAGTCCTGTTGCCGGCTCCAGTTGAGGTGGCCGCATTCGCGATCTGGGGCCAGGTGCACGGCCTGGTGAGCCTCGAGCTCACCCACGTGGGCCCGCCGGACGCCGACTGGGCGGCTGCATACACCGCAGCCCTCGACGCCGTTGCCCGCGGCTGGGCCGCCTGACAGAAACCACAAGGCGCAACAAGCGGCAGGGGCGTCGGACGTGCACAGACCCGGGAGCGCTTCTGGCAGCAGCCGCACCCCGTAGAATTGTCCGGTGATGCAATCCCCCCTCCCCGTGCGCGACGGCGTCAACGCCACCCGCCTGCGCCTTCCTGTGGAGGGCCCGTGGGAGACCGCGATGGACTACATGATGCACCGCTGGGGGCATATCGATCCGCAGGGCATCGAGGACAGGTTCGATGCCGGCGAGATCGTTGGTGAGGGCGGCACCCCGCTGAGCCGCTCCACGCCGCTGGAGGACCATACGTTCATCTGGTACTACCGGACGCTGCCGCCTGAAACCCGCATTCCCGTGGAGCTGGGCATCCTGCACCAGGACGAGCACCTGCTGGTGGTGGACAAGCCCCATTTCCTGCCCACCACCCCCGGCGGCACGTACATCCAGGAATCCGCCCTGGTGCGCCTGCGGAACCAGCTAAACCTGCCGGACCTGATTCCCATGCACCGGCTCGACCGCATGACGGCCGGCGTCCTGCTGTTCTCGACAAACCCGGACACCCGCGGCAGGTACCAGGTGCTTTTCGAAAAGCGCCAGGTTCAAAAAAACTACGAGTGCGTGTCCGCCGCAGAACCCGCCGAAGGGTATCCCGCCGTCGACTTTCCCGTGGTGGTGCGCAACCGCATGACCAAGTCCCGCAGCTACCTCTTGGCCGAGGTGATTGACGGCGAGCCCAACGCGGAAACGCGGATTGAACGGCTGGAAACGTTCGACGGCGGTGCTTCCGCCGCCGCTGCGGCACCCGGCAGTCCCGTGCGCCGTGCGCTGTACCGGCTGGAGCCCCACACCGGAAAGACCCACCAGCTGCGGGTGCACATGGCCTCCCTGGGGCTGGGAATCGTCAATGATTCGTTCTACCCGGAGTTGCTGGACAAGGCTCCGGACGACTACACCAAGCCCCTGCAGCTCCTGGCCCGCGGCATCCGGTTCGTGGACCCCATCTCGGGGAACCCGGTGGAGTACCGCAGCCGCCTGCAGCTCAGCGAAGCAGCCCGAAGCCGTACCTGAAGCATGCGCCGGGCTGCCCGCATAAACCCCTGACTCCCCGGCCTGGCCGGGCCAAAGTGGGGTACCTTTGTGGCAATGGACTTCGGCAGCGCTGACAGCTGGGGGACGGCGATCTATTTCTGGATCATCCCCATCGTGCTCGGCGACGCCATCTTCCCGCCGGTCCCGTCCGAGATGGTTGTGATCACCGGCGGAGCCCTTTCCGCTGACGGCCGTGCCAACGTGTTCGTGGTGGTGGCCCTGTCTGCCCTTGCCTCCTGGCTGGGCGACGTTGTGGTGTTCCAGCTGTTCAGGAAGCGGCTGAGCCACGTCCTTGACCGCTGGAGATGGGGCCGGCGCGTGCACTCCGGAATCCACGACGCCATCGCCAAGGCCGGCCGTTCGTCCACATACGGGACCATCATCGGGGCCAGGTTCATTCCGGGCGGCCGGCTTGCCACGTCCGCCGCTGCCGGGATCGCGAACGTTTCCGTCCGCGGCTTCAGCCTGTGCGCCGGGCTCGGGGCGTTGCTCTGGGCCTGCTGGCTGGTGGGCCTGGGCTACTTCACCGGTTCCGCCACGGGCCTGCCCTTCTGGGCCAGCTCGCTGATCGGCGTGGCGCTGGGACTGGTGATCGGCGTCGTCGTCGGCATCATTGTGACGCGGCGCCGGGGCAACAGTTCGCCGGTGGAGGAGCCGGACCCTCCCCTGGCGTAGCTCCTTTTAGACAGGCGCCCAGCGGCCCCTGTTGCGGCGCAGCACCATCAGCGAGCCGGTCAGCGCAACACGTTCGACGGCGTCGCGCATCATGGCTGCCGATTCCAGCGCCTGCTGGTTCTCACCGCTATACTCCGTCGCCTCAACGAGGAATCGCAGGTTCAGTTGCGGCACTCCGCCGGCAATCTGCAACTGGTTCGACTCCACGTGGTGGCGGGTTTCCAGCGCCTCCACCGCTGCATCCATAACGGCTTCAGGCGGATTGCCGGGGCGCAGGCCAGTAATCTTCAGGCGGGTTTGGAACGATGGCATGCCTCCAACCCTACCCAGACGCTCTCTCACTTAATGCTGGAAACCCCCAAACGCTCCATCACCTGATGCAGGAAATGCCCGAACGCCCCCGCACTGTGAACTGCTTTGCGGTTCATGGTGAGAGAGCGTCCGGGAAAAGGCCACATCAAGTGAG
>JBKJVX010000038.1:0-28274 GCA_046717065.1 Arthrobacter sp.
CCCCTCGTGCGCAAGGGGCGGGCCGCCGTCGGGCCTGAAGAAGGAGTTACCGGGAAATTCCCGCCTGGCGTTCAGCGGCTTCGACAACATTTGTCATGAGCAGCGCCACGGTCATGGGCCCCACACCCCCGGGGTTCGGTGAGATCCAACCGGCTACCTCGGCAGCGGCGGGTTCAATGTCGCCGTGGACCCGGCTCTTGCCCGTCTCAGGGTCAGTCTCGCGAGTGACGCCGACGTCGAGCAGGGCAGCGCCCGGCTTCACGTCCGCAGCCTTGACGATGTGCTTGGCACCCGCCGCGCCCACGATGACGTCCGCCTGCCGCAACAGGTCCGAAAGGTTCTCGGTACCGGTGTGCGTCAGGGTCACGGTGGCGTTCACGGCCCGCCGGGTGAGCAGCAGCCCGATGGAGCGGCCGATCGTCACGCCGCGGCCAACCACCACAACATGCTTGCCGGCGAGGCTGTAACCGTTGCGCTCCAGGAGCTCGATGACGCCGCGGGGCGTGCACGGCAGCGGTGAGGTGATCTCGCCGCTGACGTTGAGTACCAGCCGGCCAAGGTTGGTGGGGTGCAGGCCGTCGGCATCCTTGGCGGGGTCGATGCGCTCGAGGATGGCATCGGTGTCCAGGTGCTTGGGCAGCGGCAGCTGCACGATGTAGCCGTGGCAGGCGGGGTCCGCATTGAGTTCGTCAATGAGGGCCTCCACCTGGGCCTGGGTGGCGTCCGCCGGGAGCTCGCGCTGGATCGAGTTCATTCCGATCTCCACAGACTGCTTGTGCTTCATGGACACATACAGCTGGGAGGCAGGATCCGCGCCGACGAGTACCGTGGCAATGCCGGGAGTGACGCCCTGGGATTTCAGTTCCGCGACCCGCTCGGTGAGCTCGGACTTGATGGCGGCAGCGGCTGCCCTGCCGTCCAGGATCTTCGCGGTCTGTTTGGTTTCAGTCATGGATCACCACTGCTCGTGCTGCGGGTACAGCGGGAAGTCGGCGGCGAGCTTATCAACGCGGGCCTGCAGGGCCTCGACGTCTGCGCTGTTGCCGGCCTTCAGGGCGGTGGCGATGATTTCTGCCACCTCGGTGAACTCGGCGGCGCCGAAGCCGCGGGTGGCCAGGGCCGGGGTGCCGATGCGCAGGCCGGAGGTGACCATCGGCGGGCGGGGGTCGAACGGAACAGCGTTGCGGTTGACCGTGATGCCCACGGAGTGCAGGAGGTCTTCGGCCTGCTGGCCGTCCAACTGGGAGTTGCGCAGGTCAACCAGGACCAGGTGCACGTCGGTGCCGCCGGTGAGGACGGAGACACCGGCTTCGGCGACGTCAGCCTGGTTGAGGCGGTCAGCGATGATCTTCGCGCCTTCGAGGACGCGTTCCTGGCGCTCCTTGAATTCCTCGGTGCCGGCGATCTTGAAGGCTACGGCCTTGGCTGCGATGACGTGCATCAGCGGCCCGCCCTGCTGGCCCGGGAAGACGTTGGAGTTCAGCTTCTTGGCCCACTCCTGCTTCGCCAGGATTACACCGGAGCGCGGACCGGCGAGGGTCTTGTGCACGGTGGAGGTGACGACGTCGGAGTACGGCACCGGGCTCGGGTGCAGTCCGGCGGCAACCAGGCCGGCGAAGTGCGCCATGTCGGTCCAGAGCAGGGCGCCGACCTCATCGGCGATGGAGCGGAAGGCGGCGAAGTCCAGGTGGCGCGGGTAGGCGGACCAGCCGGCGATAATCACCTGGGGCTTCTCGGCGATGGCCTGCTCGCGGAGCTTGTCCATGTCCACGCGGAAGTTGTCTTCCTCCACCTGGTAGGCAGCCACGTTGTAGAGCTTGCCCGAGAAGTTCAGCTTCATGCCGTGGGTCAGGTGGCCGCCGTGGGCCAGGGACAGGCCGAGGATCTTGTCGCCGGGAGTGATCATCGCGGACAGCGCGGCGGCGTTGGCCTGGGCACCTGAGTGCGGCTGGACGTTGGCGTACTCGGCGCCGAAGAGGGCCTTGACCCGGTCGATGGCCAGCTGCTCTGCGACGTCAACGTATTCGCAGCCGCCGTAGTAGCGGCGGCCCGGGTAGCCCTCGGCGTACTTGTTGGTCAGGACGGAGCCCTGGGCTTCCATCACGGCGCGGGGGGCGAAGTTTTCGGAGGCAATCATCTCCAGGGTGCCGCGCTGGCGGCCGAGTTCCTGGTCCAGGACTGCTGCGATTTCGGGGTCGAGCTCAGCCAGCGGCTGATTGCTGACGGCGGTTGTTGAGGTGGCTGTAGTAGTCACGAAGAACTCCTGGCTAGGGATACGGGCACTGCTTAGGTCAGGCTACCGGCTGGCGCACTTTCACACACTTGATGACAGGGCGTGAAAGCGCAGGATGATGGCGCTGCAGTACTGACGCAGGTGCAGCCCCAATTCCGGCAAGACATGACCCTCGGCCCAGGCGTACGATCCGTGGTCTTCGTGATTGCCGCTCCCTGGTGGTTAGCCACCCAACGCCAGTTGCGACGCTCCCAGCCTACCAAATACGGGCGCCGCTGCGCGGGTAGGCTTGTAGGCGTGAGTGAAGAGCAGCTGAACCAAGCGTACGTAGTAACCCTGTCCTGCCCGGACCGCCCGGGAATCGTCCATGCTGTGGCCGGGGCCCTGCTGGTGGCCGGATGCAATATTACGGATTCGCAGCAGTACGGCAGCCCGGCCACAGGCAACTTCTTTATGCGGGTAGAGGTGACGACGCCGGCTGCTGCGTCGGAGCTTCGGGCAGCTTTGGAGCCCGTAACAGATGCCTTCGGCATGCAGTGGAGCCTCAACGGCGTGGGGCAGAAGGTACGGACCCTGGTGATGGCCAGCACCTCCGCCCACTGCCTTAACGACCTGTTGTTCCAGCAGCGGTCCGGAACTCTGCCCATCGAGATCCCCGCCATTGTGTCCAACCACCAGGACCTCGCGGGGCTGGCCGAGTTCTACGGGATTCCGTTCCACCACATCCCCGTCACGAAGGACACCAAGGCGCAGGCGGAAGACAAGCTGCGCGCCCTTATGGCTGAGCACGATATCGAACTGACGGTCCTGGCCCGCTACATGCAGATCCTTTCCGACGAGCTCTGCACCGAGCTCACCGGCAAGGCCATCAACATCCACCACTCGTTCCTGCCGTCCTTCAAGGGCGCCAAGCCGTACCACCAGGCCCATGCACGCGGTGTAAAGCTGATCGGTGCCACTGCCCACTACGTGACGGCGGCTTTGGATGAGGGCCCCATCATCGAGCAGGAAGTCATCCGGGTGGACCATGCCCGGACACCGGAGCAGTTCGTCCAGATGGGACGGGACGTGGAAGGCCGCACCCTGGTCCAGGCGGTGCAGTGGCACGCGGAGCACCGGGTCCTGCTGGACGGCAACAGGACTGTCGTCTTCAACTGACCGTGTTCAACTGACCGAGCTGAGCCTCGGGGAGGCGCGATGGAAGCGGGGGCGGAGGACGGCGAGCGCCGCCTTGCCGATTTCTACAACCGGCGGGCCGCTTCCGGCGCCGACCATCCGCCGTCGCGCCACCGTGTGGAGCAGCGCCGCCGCTTCATCGCCCTGCTGAAGTCCGAAGGGCGGCACTCCGTCCTGGAGATTGGAGCCGGAACCGGCCTGGACGGGTTGCACTTCGTGCAGGCGGGCATCCATTACACGGGCGTGGACCTTGCGGAGGGGCAGGTGCGGCGTGCCCGGGCCAGAGGCCTGGATGTATCGGTTGCGAGCGCCCGGAGCCTGCCGTTCCCGGACGGCTCGTTCCCGGCAATGTGGTGCATGAGTACTTTGCTGCACATTCCCGCCAGGGACCTGGACGCGGTCCTGGCAGAGCTGGTGCGGGTCTGTGCGCCGGGCGCGTTGATCGCCGTCGGCCTGTGGTCCGGAAACGATGAAGAGGAACTGAACCCGGAGGACGACGTCGTGCCCCGGTTTTTCTGCAGGCGCACCGACGCAACGGTCCGGGAAGTCTTTGGGCGCCACGGCGCCATCGAAGACTTTGCCACCTGGCCCGAGGGTACCGGCACCGAGTCAGGACCCGGCGGCGGCTACTGGACGCAGCACTACCAGTTCCTGGTCCTCCGCACCCCCTGATGTCCTAGGCTTGGCCCATGGCTCCTCTTTATCCCTTCGCCGGGAACACCCCTGCGATCCATGAATCCGCGTTCGTTGCGCCCACGGCCTCGATCATCGGCAGCGCCACCATGGCCGAGGACTCCAGCGCCTTCTATGGTGTCTCCGTCCGTGCCGACACCGCCGCCATCTCGGTAGGGGCGGGCAGCAACCTGCAGGACAATGTGGTGCTGCACGCGGACCCGGGCTTCCCCTGCACGGTGGGCGAACGGGTCAGCGTGGGGCACGCCGCCGTCGTGCATGGCTGCACCGTGGAGGATGACTGCCTGGTTGGCATGGGCGCCACCATCCTTAACGGGGCGGTGATCGGCGCCGGCTCGCTCGTGGCTGCCGGCGCCGTCGTCCTGGAGGGTACCGTCGTCCCGCCGCGATCACTGGTGGCAGGCGTCCCGGGCAAGGTCCGCCGCGAACTTACCGATGAGGAGTACGACGGCGTCCGGGCCAACGCCGCCCGCTACATCGAACTCGCCCGCGCGCACCGGGAATTACACGGCTAAGTTCGCACAGCTCAACCATCGAGGCTTCCCACCCGCCCCCTGCGGGCGTGGGCCCAAAATCAGTCCAAGGAAATGGGGCCGATTTCATCCAGCAGGTCACCCGGTCCAGGGTTGCTTGGGGCGGAGGAGCCGCCCAGATGGTTGACCACGCCCCACACCGCGTTCAGCCCGGTAGTGACGGCGCCTTCTGCCCAGCCGGCAGTGAATGAGACGTCGTCCCCGGCCAGGAAGATGCCGCGCTGCGATTCCGGCAGTTTGTCCTGCTTGAAGTGGGTGAACAGCCGCTGCTGGTAGCGGTAGTGCCCCGGCAGGTTCGCCTTGAAGGCACCCATGAAGTTGGGATCGGCTTCCCAGGACACGGTGATGGGCTGGCCCACAATGTGGCCGGCGATGTCCACGCCGGGGTAGATCTGCTCGAGCGAATGCAGCATCAGTTCCACGCGCTCGTCCGCGTCCAGCGCCAGCCATTTCAGTGCGTCGTCGTTCCAGGTGTAGGAGAGCAGGATGACGGCAGGCTGGTCCGGTCCGTTGTCCAGCAGGTACGTGGCGCGGTTGAGCCGGTCAGTGAGCGTCATCGAGAGGACCTCGTTGCCGGTGTCCGGATCAATGTCCTTCCAGAAGGGCCGGTCCACCATCACAAATGTCTTAGAGGACTGCATATAGTGCGAGCGCTCGATGGCCGTCCACAGTTCGGCCGGGAACAGCGCCTCCTCGGTGTGGATCCGGGTGGACAGCAGCCAGGACTGGCAGGTGGTGACCACGGCGGGGTAGCTGGCTTCGCGCCCCCAGCGTTCGCGGATGCGCAGGTTTCCGTCCGGATCGCGGCTGATCCTGCCCACCGCACCCCGCGGCGAACCGGCGTGCAGTGACGACAGCGAGGTTCCTTCCGGCCAGTGCGCCATGCTCGACGGCGCGTGCTGCCAGAGTGCTTCGGGCAGCCGCTGGGCTCCCCCGCTGATGAGCCGGTGCTGGTCATCTGCATCGGTGTAGACCACGCGGAGGATCTCGAGGATGGAGTTGGGGAAGTCGGTGTCCCAGCCGCCGGTGCCGAAGCCCACCTGGCCGAAGGCTTCCCGGTGCGCGAACCCGGCCTTCTTGAACGACTCGCTGGCCGCGATGAAGCCGTAGAAGGTCTGCTCATCCATCAGTGGCAGCAGCTCGTTCCACAGCTCCTTGATCCGGCCGGTGTCCCGGGATCGGATCGCGGCCTGCATCTCAACGAACGCGGCGCCGTCATTAACGGCTGCCTTCCACGCGTCCGCCACTTCGCGGAAGAACGGCGGAAGGTCGCCTGGTTTTTCCGCGTAGTGTTTCTGGCCGGCCAACTCGATCACAGTGCTGGAGGTGGCCGGGGACAGCGGGTTGGGGAATTCCTCGGTTTCCAGGCCCAGCAGGTCCACGTAGTGGTAGAAGGCCTTGCCGGATTCCGGGAAGCGCATCCCACCGAGGTCGGCCACCACGCCGGGCGCCGCGGGGAACGAGGCGGTGCGCAGGCGGCCGCCGATCCGGTCGGCCTCATAAACCACAGGCCGCAGCCCCAGCTTCATCAGCTCATAGGCGGTGACCAGGCCGGAAAGGCCTGCTCCGATGACGGCAACTTCCGTCCCCAGCAGTTCGGGCGGCACAGTTCCCAGGCCGTCCGGGTGGGCGAGGTAGCGGTCGTAGCTGAACGGGAAGTCCGGGTTCAGCATGGTGATGGGATTCGCGGCGGCGCCGCCGGGAGCCGGCGCTGCAGCGGAGGTGGCCGAGGTGCTGGACGGGTCTGAGGCCGGCAGTTCGGTGGCGATGGTCATGGAAGTTCTGCCTTCGTCGGTTAGGGGGTTTGCTGGGGTGAGAGTTGTGGTCCGGACAGCTCGCGGTATTCCTCGTTGGTGAGGGCGGCCACCCGTGAGTTCCGGCGTCCGTAGCCGAAGTAGGCGGCCACGCCCACGAGCATCCAGAGGGCGAAGACCACCCAGGTGTCAGCCCCGAGGTTGGCCATGAGGTAGGCGCACATTGCCGCGCCGAGGATGGGCGTGAGCGGGAAGAGGGGCACCCGGAAGGTCCGCTCCAGCTCCGGCCGGGTGCGGCGGAGGTAGATGACGGCGACGTTCACCAGGGCGAACGCAAACAGGGTGCCGATGCTGGTGGCGTCGGCGAGCGCACCCAACGGAACCAGCCCCGCGGTCAGTGCGACGGCGGCCCCTACCAGGAGCGTCCCGGCGACCGGGGTGCCGGTGCGGCGGGAAACGCGGCCGAAGACCTTGGGGATAAGTCCGTCACGGGACATCGACAGCAGGATTCGGGTCTGACCGTAGAGAACCGTCAGGACGATGCTGGCGATGGCCAGGACGGCGCCCACCGCGAAGACAAGGGCGATCCAGGGCTGGCCGGTGGTTTCCTCAAGGATTTTGACCAGGGCGGCCTCGGTTCCGTCGAACCAGCCCCACGGCCTGGCGCCGATGGCAGCGACGGCCACCAGGACGTAGATGGTGGTGACAATCAGCATGGACAACATGATGGCCTTGGGCAGGTCACGCTTGGGGTTCCGCGCTTCCTCGCCTGCCGTGGAGGCTGCATCAAAGCCGATGTAGGAGAAGAAGACGCGGGAGGCGGCGGCCGACACGCCTGCGGCGCCCATGGGCAGCAGGGGTTCAAAGTTACCCGCGTTGAAGGCGGTAAAGGCCACAGCGCAGAAGAACAGCAGGATGCCCACCTTCACCACCACGATGGAGGTGTTGATCCAGGCGCTCTCCTTGGCACCGCGTACCAGCAGGATGGTTGCAAACACCACGATGACCATGGCCGGGACATTGATTACACCGCCGTCGCCGGGCGGTTGGGACACTGCATCGGGGAGGACGGAGCCGAAAACGGCAAGCGTTTCATTGACATATTGTCCGGCGCCCACGGCCACTGCGGCTACGGATACTGCGTACTCCAGTACCAGGCACCAGCCGCAGATCCAGGCCATCCCCTCGCCCATGGTGGCGTACGTGTAGGAATAGCTGGAGCCGGCGACCGGCACCAAGCCGGCCATCTCGGCATAGGACACAGCGGACAGCAGCGCTGCCAGGCCGGCGATCGCGAACGAAATCCAGATGGCGGGCCCGGCGAGCGGAACCGATTCACCCAAGATCACCAGGATGCCTGTGCCGAGGGTTGCCCCTACGGAGATCATGGTCAGCTGCAGGACACCGAAACTGCGGACCAGGCGGGGACCACCGTTGTTGGTTTCTGCCTCGTTGATCATCTGGGAGATGGGCTTGCGGCGCAGCAGCTGGGCGCCCAGGGCGGGACGGGCCGTTGTTCCGGTCGCGCCGTCCGGGGCCTGGCCGGAGAGTGTAGGCACAGTCATCGTTGACGTCCGTTCGTGTCGTTGGCTGGTTGAACTGGTTTTCCCCTCACCAACAGTAGGCGTGTGAGCCGCATCTCAAGGAGGTGCAAAGTGACCTATAGTGTTCACCCATGAGACGTAATGCACCAGCTATCGACAGCCCCGACCAGCTGGACGCGGTCACGCTGGGACAGTTCCTCGCGGCACTGCCCGCCGAAGTAAGGATGGTGCACGACGCCGGGAGTGGCCAGGTGCCCCTGCGCTGGGTAGAGCCGAGCGAGCTGGAAGACCCCACCCCCTATCTGCTGGACGGGGAGTTTGTCCTTACCGCCGGCCTGCCGTTCCGTGATGGCGGCTACGACGATGCCGGCACGGACGGGAGCCACAGCGTCCCCCGGGTTCAGGAGTATGTCCGCCGACTGGTTGATGCAGGAGTGGCTGCCCTGGGCTTTGGCCTGCAGCCTTATTACGACGCCGTTCCGAACCACGTGGTTGCCGCCTGCCGGCAGTACGGGCTCACTTTGGTGGAGGTGCCCGCAAGCGTGCCGTTTGCCGCCCTGGGCCTGGAATTCTCCAAGCTGCTTGAGTCCGGCAATGCACAGGTGTTCCGGCAGCTGGCAGAAACCAACCGCCACCTCATGCGCGCAGTGCTTTCGGCCCGGCCGGAACACGAGCTGCTGGCGGCACTGATCCAGCGCGTTCCGGTGTGGGCCGTCCTCTTTGGCGCCGACGGCCGCGTCCGTGCCCGAGGGGGCGCCGCCGTCGACACCGCCCAGCTTCAGCCCCTCCTCAAGAAACTCCTCACCGGGAGCGGCCCCCGCGTGGAAACGGAAACCTTCGACGCCCCAGGCCCGGTGTTGGTGTTCGGCCACCCGCTCCGCAGCACCAAGGACGCTACCCTGGGCAGTCTGGTGCTGGGCGCGGACAAGGCACTGACCCCCGCGCAGAACAGTGTGGTCTCATCAGTTGTGGGGCTTCTTGAACTCCTGGTCCGCCAACGCACCAGCGGGTCCCTGGCACCCAGCCAGTTGGCCACTGCCCTGCTCCTGCACCCCGAGAGCCTGGCCGCCGGCAACACCCGGCAGCTGAACGTGCTGAAGGACCTGCTGGCGCAAAGCGTCGCGGGAACGCGGTCCGGCCCGGTCCGGGTGGTCCAGGGCCTCCGGGGGGCCGGTGCCCCCGCCGCGGAGGACGGGCCGGTGCGGGAGCTGCTGCAGTGGCGCCGGATTTTCGACAGCAAGATGGTGGAGCTGACCGATTACGGATTCGCCGCAGTCACCCGGCTAAAGGTGGATGACCAGTTGATGGCCGAGGTGGAGCAGCTGGGCTGGCGCCTGGTGGTGGGTGAGCCGACTGAACTGTCCGGCTTGCCTGAAACCTATCGGCAGGCCACGTCGCTTCGGTCACGCGTGCTGGCTACGGGGAAAAGCGCGCGGGTGGAAGAGGTGACCTGGTCCGTGACCGGCCTGCTGGGCAGTGAGGCCGGGACCATTCTTGCGGGAAAGCTCCTGGCACCGGTCCTGGAACTGGAGCCCGAACGCCGTGATGTCCAGCTCCGCGTCCTACGGTCCTGGTTGGCCGCAAACGGAAGCTGGGACGCCACGGCCAAGGATTTGGGCCTGCACCGGAACAGCGTTCGGCGGCAGGTGAATGCCATCGCGGAACTGTTGGAGCTGGACCTGGGCCAGGCCCAGTCCCGGGCGGAGCTTTGGATAGCGCTGCAGTACGCGGACGGCCTGGTGGCGGAAAGCCCTCAGCCGCCCCAGGAGCGGTAGAGATCAGGCCGGCGTTCGTTGAGGTACGGCACGTCGCCGCGCGCCCTGGTTGCGGCGCCTTCGTCCAGTTCCGCGAAAAGGAGCTGCGGTTCCTCGCCGGCGGCGGCCAGTAACCTGCCGTCCGGCCCGGCGATGACGCTGCCGCCGAGGAACCTGCAGCCCTCCTCCACGCCCGAGTGGTTGGCGTAGGCAATGGACAGCTGGCTTTCCAGCGCGCGCGCCCGCAGCAACACCTGCGGGACGTCGTCATACCCGTGCGCGAGCGCAGTAGGCACCAGGAGCAGTTCGGCTCCGGCCACGGCGGCAGCCCGGACTGCTTCGGGGAATTCAACGTCGTAGCAAATCACCATGGAGGTGCTGACCCCATTGAAATCCACGACGGCGGGAGGCTGGGCCGCCGGGCTGAAGGAAGCACGTTCGTCGGGGCCAAAAAGGTGCACCTTTGCGTAGCTGAGCAGAGTATTGCCGCCGGCGTCAAGAAGCGTGGCACTGATGTGCCACTCCCCTTGACCGGTGAGCTGGGGAAGGCTGTACACCAGGCCGAGGTGGTGCCGGCGTGCGATGGTGGCAAGCTTTGCGTGCAGCCCGGGCAGGGAGTCGGGATCCAGCTCTGCGCGGACCCGGCGGGGTGCGTAACCCACTGGAAAGAGTTCGGGCGTCACCAGGACTGCAGCGCCGGCAGCAGCAGCCGCCTCTGCCGCTGCGTCAATGGCGGCACAGTTGGCATCCACATCCATCACAACAGCGTTCGCCTGCAGGAGTGCCAGCAACACAGCGGCCACCTTCCATCGTCGGAACCGGCCCTCGAAGGAAGGCCTTAGTTCAGACTAGCGACGGCCGGTGCTGGACAAACGGGGTCTTTTGCACCTCCCTCCCCACCCGAGCGGGCAGATTGTCCTGTTCGCTTTTAGGTCTTTTGCAGGGCCCATTGCGTTAACTTCTTGACTACAAGAGTTCGAGTGAGGCAATCTTCTAAGCATGCCCGCAACTTCGCGCTCAACGAGGAGCAAACCTAAAAATCCCGGCTCGCAATCCGCGCTCAGGCAACTGAACCAGCAACGGATTATCGAGTCGCTGATGGGCGGGCCCTCCACGCAGGCAGAACTGGCGCGGCAGACCGGTCTCTCCACCGCAACAGTTTCCAACATCGTGAAGATCATGCTCGATTCAGGCCTGGCATCCACGGAGCCGATCACCAGTTCCGGCCGGCGGGCGCTCAACGTCAGGCTCAACAGCAATGGCGCGGTGGCAGTGGGGATTGACTTTGGCCGCCGGCATCTTCGGGTGGTCCTGGCCTCACTGAGCTATCACGTCATTGCCGAGGAATCTGTCACGCTGCCGCTGGGTCATCAGGCCGAGGAGGGCATCCAGGCGGCAGTGGTCCTGCTCGAGAAACTCCTGGACGAAAACGGGATTGCGCGCACCGCGGTGGTGG
This sequence comes from Arthrobacter sp., assembly GCA_046717065.1. Taxonomy (GTDB): domain Bacteria; phylum Actinomycetota; class Actinomycetes; order Actinomycetales; family Micrococcaceae; genus Arthrobacter. The sequence goes on from JBKJVX010000038.1 coordinate 11,144, forward strand.
GCGCCGGCGTCGGAATTCCAGGGCCGATTGACCGGCGCACCGGCACTGTGGCCCAGGGAGCCATCCTCCCCGAATGGGTGGGCATCAGCATCCTCCAGCACATGGAGGAACGGCTCAAAATCCCCGTCTTCGTTGACAATGACGCTAACTTGGGCGCTTGGTCGGAGGTGACATGGGGGCAGCACACCGGCGTCAGCAACCTGCTGTTCCTCAAGATCGGATCCGGCATTGGGGCGGGCCTGATCCTCAACGGGGCACCCTATTACGGCAACGTGGGAATCACCGGCGAAATCGGCCATGCCACCATCCACGAACAAGGACTCGTGTGCCGCTGCGGCAACCGCGGCTGCCTGGAGACGATCGCTTCCACCACCACCATGATCGAGCTCCTCAGCCGTGGGGAGGACCGCCCACTCACCCCTGCGGACATCGTGCGCAAGGCCTTGGCCCGCGACTCGGCAACCCTGCGGGTGCTCGACGACGCGGGACTCGCCGTCGGCCGCGCGCTCGGCAACGTCGCCAACCTGATCAACCCTGAAGTGATCGTCGTCGGGGGGCCCTTGGCGGGCCTCGGCAACCTCCTCCTGGACCCCATCAAGAGGGGCCTCGTTAGGCATGCCGTTCCTGTCATCGGGGAAACCACGGAATTGGCGATGTCCTCCCTGGGTGACCGTGCCGAGGCCCTGGGAGCGGCCGCGCTGGTGTTCCAACACGCCGGGATTAGGAAGACCTAGACCGTTTCGTTACCTGCCATATGCGTTAAAGACTTGACGACAACCGGCGTGATCCAGTTTACTTTTGCATCAGACGGCCCTGCGCTTTGCCGGCCGGACAAAGAAGTCATTGCATTGGAGGGTTAGGGCAACATGACGTCCCAGACCACGCAAAACGAGCCGATCATCCTCGAGATGCGGTCCATTACCAAGGAATTCCCCGGCGTTAAAGCGTTGGATAACGTGAGCCTGCGGGTGAAGGCCGGTGAGATCCACGCCATCTGCGGCGAGAACGGTGCCGGCAAGTCCACCCTGATGAAGGTTCTCTCGGGCGTTTACCCCTTTGGGAGCTACGAAGGTGACATCGTCTACCAGGGACAGGTCCAGCAGTTTAGGGATATCCGGGCCAGCGAACACGCCGGCATCGTGATCATCCACCAGGAACTCGCGCTGATCCCGGAGCTCTCCATCATGGAGAACATCTTCCTGGGCAACGAGCCCACCAAGCGCGGCGTCATCGACTGGGCCGAGGCCCGGCTGCGTTCCCTGGACCTTCTGGCCCGCGTTGGGCTTCAAGAGGACCCGGACACGCCCATCAAGGAAATCGGCGTCGGCAAGCAGCAGCTGGTGGAAATTGCCAAGGCGCTGAACAAGTCCGTAAAGATCCTCATCCTGGACGAACCCACGGCCGCCCTGAACGAGTCCGATTCCCAGCACCTGCTGGACCTGATGCTCGGCCTGAAGGCCAAGGGCATCACGTCCATCATTATTTCGCACAAGCTCAACGAAATTGAGCAGATCGCCGATTCCATCACCATCATCCGCGACGGTAAGTCCATAGAGACCTTGGACGTCAAAGCCGACGGCGTGGACGAGGACCGCATCATCAAAGGCATGGTGGGCCGGACATTGGAATCCCGTTTCCCGGACCACACGCCGAAAATTGGAGAAGTCTTCTTTGAGGTCAAGGACTGGACAGTGGGCCACCCCCAGGTCCAGGACCGCCAGGTGTGCAAGAACTCCAACTTCTTCGTCCGCCGCGGAGAGATAGTGGGCTTCGCCGGGCTCATGGGAGCCGGCCGCACCGAGTTGGCCCGGTCTGTGTTCGGCCGGTCCTATGGCCGGTTCATCAACGGGCATATCTACAAGGACGGCAAGGAAGTTGTCCTCAAAAACGTCCGCCAGGCCATCGATGCCGGTCTGGGCTACGTCACCGAGGACCGCAAATCCCTGGGGTTGAACCTGCTGGACGACATCAAAACCACCACTGTGGCCGCAAACCTGCGGAAGATCAGCCGTAATTCCGTCGTGGACCCGAACCAGGAGTTCACGGTGGCGGAGCAGTACCGCAAATCGCTGCGGACCAAGACCCCATCAGTGGAGGAGGGCGTGGCCAAACTCTCCGGCGGCAACCAGCAAAAGGTGGTCCTCGCGAAGTGGATGTTCACCGATCCTGACCTTCTGATCCTGGATGAACCGACCCGCGGCATCGATGTCGGTGCCAAGTACGAGATCTACGGCATCATCCAGCAGCTCGCCAACCAGGGCAAGGGAGTAATCGTCATCTCCTCGGAGCTGCCCGAACTCCTGGGCCTGTCCGACCGTATCTACACCATCTTCGAAGGCGCCATCACCGGTGTCCTGAACAAAGACGAGGCCAGCCAGGAAAGCCTGATGAAACTGATGACCTCCGCCCGCAAAGCCGAAGCCGCCTGACCCTCTGGACTATCCAGAACCTTCCGGACACAAGGACTGACACCATGAACGCCCTCAAGAAGCTGTTTGGCGGCAACACCCGCCAATTCGGCATGATCTTCGCCCTGGTGGCACTGATCATCTTTTTCCAGATCGCCACCGACGGCCGGACCCTCACCCCCGGCAACGTCATCAACCTCTTCAACGGCAACTCCTACATCCTGATCCTGGCCATCGGCATGGTCCTGGTCATCATTGCCGGCCACATCGACCTCTCGGTAGGTTCCGTGGCAGCATTCGTGGGCGTGACCGTTGCCCTGGCTATCCGCGACTGGGGCATTCCCTGGTATGCCGGCGTCCTGCTGGGGCTGGTGCTCGGCGCCGTCATTGGGGCATGGCAAGGGTGGTGGACAGCGTACGTGGGGATACCCGCGTTCATTGTCACCCTGGCCGGCATGCTCCTGTTCCGCGGCTTCAACCAGTTCGTCGGCAAGTCCAACACCATCCCGGTCCCCAACGATTTCCAGTACCTGGGCGCAGGCTACCTCCCCGAAGTTGGGCCGGACACCGGGTTTAACAACCTCACCCTGCTGCTGGGCATCGCCGCTGCCGCGTTCGTGGTGGTCGGCGAGCTCCGGTCCCGGGCACGCGCCAAAGCACTGGGCGCCGAGGTCCCGGAAATGTGGGTCACTGCCCTGAAGCTGGTCCTGATCTGCGGCGCCATCCTCTACGCCACGTACCTCTTCGCCACAGGCCGCCCGGGTACTTCCTTCCCGATCCCCGGACTGATCCTGGCCGTCCTGGTGTTGGTCTACGGCTTCATCTCCTCCCGCACCATCCTCGGTCGCCACGTCTACGCCGTCGGCGGCAACCGCCACGCGGCCGAACTGTCCGGTGTCCAGTCCAAAAAGGTCAACTTCCTGGTCATGATGAACATGTCCATCCTGGCCGGCCTGGCGGGGATGATCTTCGTGGGCCGTTCCACCGCATCTGGCCCGTTCGACGGCGTCGGCTGGGAACTGGACGCGATCGCTGCAGTCTTCATCGGTGGTGCTGCGGTTACAGGCGGCGTGGGTACCGTCATCGGCTCCATTATTGGTGGCCTGGTGATGGCTGTGCTGAACAACGGCCTGCAGCTCCTCGGCGTCGGCGCCGACCTCACCCAGATCATCAAGGGCCTGGTGCTCCTGATCGCCGTCGCTTTCGACGTTTACAACAAGAGTCAGGGCAAGAGGTCCATCATCGGCATGCTGACCAGCAACTTCAGCCGCCCCTCCGGCGGCGGACCCAACAACCCGCTCCAGCCCGACGAGACCACCTCCACCAAGGAAGCGATCGCCAGGGAAGCCTGAGCCTTGCGGCCTGAATAGCGTTACACCACCACAAAGAAAGAGAACCAACAATGCGAATGATTGGTAAAGCAGGAAAGGCCGCAGCGGTTGCTGCCATCGCAGCACTGGCGCTGACGGGCTGCGGCCGCTCGGAGCCCAGCACGGGCGGCGGAACCGAAGGCGCAGGAGGGTTCGAACAGAGCTCCTCCATCGGCGTCGCACTCCCCCAAAAGACCAGTGAAAACTGGGTTCTCGCGGAGAAGCTGTTCAACGAGGGCCTCACCGAGGCTGGCTTCAAGCCCGACGTGCAGTTCGCCAACGGCGGCGTGTCCGAGCAGCAGAACCAGATCAGTGCCATGGTCACCAAGGGCGCCAAGGTCATCATCGTCGGCGCCATTGACGGCTCACAGCTGGGCACCCAGCTCAAGCAGGCAAAGGATTCCGGTGCCACCGTCATCGCCTATGACCGCCTGCTGCTGAACACCGAGAACGTGGACTACTACGTGGCCTACGACAACTTCAAGGTGGGCGAGCTCCAGGGCCAGGCACTGCTGGAAGGCCTCAAGGCCAAGAAGCCGCAGGGCCCTTACAACATCGAACTGTTCGCCGGCTCCCCCGATGATGCCAACGCCAAGGTCTTCTTTGACGGCGCCATGAGTGTCCTGAAGCCGAAGATCGACGACGGCACGCTGAAGGTCGTGTCCGGACAGACCAGCTTCGAACAGGCCGTAACCCAGGGCTGGAAGGCAGAAAACGCCCAGCGCCGCGCTGACACCCTGCTCACCGGCAGCTACACCAGCGAGTCACTGGACGGCGTCCTCTCCCCGAACGATACCCTTGCCCGCGCAGTCCTGACCTCCGTCAAGGCCGCCGGCAAGCCGACACCGGTCGTGACGGGCCAGGACTCCGAAGTAGAGTCGGTCAAGTCCATCATGGCGGGCGAGCAGTACTCCACCATCAACAAGGACACCCGCAAGCTCGTTGAGCACGCCATCACCATGGCGAAGGACCTCCAGGCCGGCAAGGAACTGGAAATCAACGACAAGGACTCCTACAAGAACGGCGTCAAGACCGTCCCGGCCTACCTGCTGGAGCCGGTCATCGTCACCGCTGCAAACGTGAAGACGGCCTACGTGGACGATCCGGTACTCGGCCCGATCACCAAGTAAGCGCTCTCGTCACTGGAGAAGCCCGGTCCCCATTTTGAACTGGTCCCCAAAAGTTGGACTCGTCAATGTTCGGGTTCCACTCTAGCGGCCAAGGATCGGCGCTTCGAAGAAGTCCTCGTCCCATTTGGGACGGGGACTTCTGTCGTTGCTGGAAGTTCTCTATGGCCGTTGAAGTAAGTGCTCGTTGGGTTAGCGCGGGATGAGTCCCGACCCGGAGGCTAGGACTGCCCGGGTGCAGCGGTCATCTGTAGTGCGGGAATGAGAGCGTCGTCGTCATCGACGCTACAAGTGAACCTTCCGGGCCCAGCTCGGCCAGGCGTCGGGTCGAGTGTCGAGGTCGATACCTTGCAAACGAACCAAGCAGACCTCAGCTGGGAGTCTCGTCACTGCCCAGAGGCTGTGGGAGCGGCCTTGAGAATGGGCAGGAATCCATTCGAGCACTTCATCGAGGTCCGCGCCCGAGAGCTCCCACTCCTGTTTCGTGCCGTCTTCGGCCCAGAAGTAGACGCGGTATCTCGGATCGTCGACCTGCAAGGTTTGATCCCGTGGATCGATGAGTTCTGCTCTCATCCAACGACCGTACATCTTGCGTCAGAGCAGCGGTTAGGGCATCCGCTGTCAGTGCACTCAGCCAGACGGAGTAGGAGACCGATAAGGGTGGCTAAGAGGGACTTATGCGGCAAGCATCTGAGCAGGTACTGTAGCGGGCTCAAACCCTTGAGCTTGCAACGGGGCACGACTAGGGCAGCCTGCTGGCGATGGCGGACATTCGGGCGGCAACTTGGCATTTTGTCGTAATCGCGTTGAACAATGAGCCCATGAGTGATCAGCCTTTCGAGTCCAAGTTCTCTTCCAACGACCATCCCCGGGGGGGGTTCCTGATGTCGAATTGATTGCGATTGCTAGAGAAAACGCTGTTTCTCTGCAAGCCCTCCTCTTGGCCGCGCAAGACCACGCCCGCAAACTAGCTGAGGCTCTGCGAGCCATGGGTGACTCAGACATCTTTCCACTTACGATCGCGGCTGACACCGGCTTAGGTGAAGCGCATGTTTCGGCTGTACTCGCTGGCCGAGCTACCCTGGACTTCCTTCTGGAGCTCTCAAAAACCGACTAGCCAACGCGACAGGGACCAAGAGTGCACAGCCAAGGACCTATGCCGCAAGCGTTTGAGCACGATACTGTACCGGGCTCAAACCATTGATCTTGGTGGAAATTCTTTCCGTGTTGTACCAGTGAATGTATTCATGCAGCGCTGTTGCCAGGGCCTCGGTGTTCAGGAACCGGACATGGTGGAAAAGTTCTTCTTTAAGGTGTCCGAAGAAACTCCATAACGGCGTTGTCGTAGCAGTTGGCTTTGCGGGACATCGATTGAACCGCGCCGGCGTCGTGCAGGAGCAGGCGCCAGGACGTGTGCTGATACTGGAATCCCTGGTCCGAATGCACGAGGGGTTTCTGCCCCTCCTCAAGCGTTACTAAAGCGCTGCGCAGAGAGGAGTTGGTCAGCTCCAGGTTGGGCGAAGTTCCAATGGTGTAGGAGATGATTTGCCGGTCGAATAGGTCCATGACCGGCGAGAGGTAAAGCTTCCGGTCACCCACGCTGAACTCGGTCACATCGGTCACCCACTTCTGGTTTGGGGCGTCCGCCTCGAACTGGCGCTTCAACAGATTAGGCGCAACAATGCATTGCTCGCCCTGGTAGGAGTTGTACCGCTTTCTGCTTCGGACCTTGCAGACCAGCCGGAGGGAGCGCATCAGCTTCAGCACGGTCTTTTTAGCGACCGTCCATCCTTGCTTGAGCAGCTCGATGTGGATCCGGCGGTGTCCGTACCGGCCGTGGTTCTTCTCGAAAGTGCCTTTGACGGCGGCCTTCAGGGACGCTCGAGGATCGGGAGCCTGGAGGCGGGACTGGTGGTAGAAGAACGTGGACCGGGCTAACCCGGCTACATCTAGGAGGACTTCCAACCGGTGCTCGGCCTTGAGAGCGATGACAGCACGTACCTTTAGCGCTGTTCCTCGTCCCTCAAGGCGTTTACTTTTCCCAGGAACGCCACCTCTGCCCGCAAGCGCTCGTTCTCGCGGCGCAACCGCTCCAGCTCCGACTCTGACTCCGCCGACGCCTTAGGGCGCGAGACCGGCCGACCGCGTAGTTTCGGGCGCAAGCCGTCTTCACCCTCGTTGCGGTATTGACTGGCCCATGTCTTGATGAGCTTCGGTGAGGACAGCTGGAACTCTTGCGCTAGGGCCACCTTGGTTTCTCCTGCAAGGAAGCGCTGAACAACTTCGAGCTTGAACTCGAATGAAAATTTCCGCTTGGTTGGTTTGACCAATAGCGTTGTCCCTCCGCGCACTCTCCACCGGTCATGCAACCCGCTTGTTGCCCTCCTGCTCACACCAAGTTTTGTGGCCACTGCTTTGGATCCCCAACCGAGCTCAAACAAAGCTACCGCGGCCTCGCGTTGCTCCAAAGACAACGAGCTTGTCGTCAACACAAAAACTGCTCCCCTAAAGTCGGACCTGAATTTTCAGTCCAACTTTCGGGGAGCAGTTCATTTCGGGGGCCGGGCTTCTCCGTGCCCCCTGTCCTGGTAGTCCCCCGTCCTACCGATTCCCAACGCTCCATCACATGCTGCGCCCTCTCCGCGGACCCTCCACCACTTTTCGTCCCGCTTCGGCCGCCCCTCCATCATTTCCCGCAAGTAATATCCGAAACACCCGCGCACTGCAGTGAGAGGATGGGCACCATGAGTGCGCCTATCGCCAAGCCGTGGTTGTCCAGCCAGTCCGATCAGGATCCCCGTTCCGCCACAGGAACTCCCCTTCGCTGGGGCGTCATCGCCACTGGCGGAATTGCCCGCTCGGTGTCCAAGGACCTGGCGCTGCTCGCCGATGCAGAACTATATGCCGTCAGCTCCCGGGGGCAGGACACAGCAGATGCCTTTGCCGTGGCGTACGACTTTGCCAAAGCCTACGGGGACGACGCCGGCGTCCGCGGCTACGAGCGGCTGCTCGCCGATGATGCGGTGGACGTGGTGTACGTGGCAACGCCGCACGCGCAGCATCATGAAGTTGTGCTGGCGGCGCTCAATGCCGGCAAACACGTCCTGTGCGAAAAGGCGTTCACCGTCAACGCCAAGGAAGCCACCGAGCTCATCGAGCTTGCCCGGTCCCGGAAGCTCTTCCTGATGGAGGCAGTGTGGAGCAGGTTCCTGCCGGCAATGCAGCGGGCTTTCGAAATTGCCGCCTCAGGCGAAATCGGGGACATCCACTGGGTGACTGCAGACCTTGGCTTCCCTGCTCCGTACTCACCCACCGCCAGGCTCTGGGCCAGGCAGGACGGCGGCGGCGCACTTCTCGATCTTTCCGTTTACCCCCTGCTCTGGGCGCTGGGAACCCTTGGTTTTCCCCAGACAGTCAGTGCCACAGGACATGTAAATGACGACGGCGTCGACGCCCAGAATGCGATGACCCTCGGCTACAACCACGGAGCGCAGGTGCAGCTCACCTCGTCGCTGCTCGCACACGGCCCGCGCACGGCCACCGTCGCCGGAAGCAAGGGTTTCCTGCAGAGCATCGGATCCATCAACAATCCGCGCGAGCTGGTCATTGGAACAGGGTGGGACGAGCGCCGGGTCGAATCCTTCGATGTAGTGGGCAGCGGATACACGTACGAGCTGCGCGAGGTGACGCGCTGCATTCAGCAGGGTCTCACGGAGAGCCCCGTGATGCCGCTGGAGGACACGTTGAACACCATGCGCCTCTTTGACGGAGTGCGGGCGCAGCTGGGCGTCAGCTACCCGAACGATGCGCGGCAAACGACAAAGGTGACACAGCCGTAAACTGCGGCAGTAGAAAGTCAATGCCGTGACAGCGCTCCCGGTTGCTGTCACGCGACAGAAGACAAGCAGCGGCATTTAGTCGAATTGTTTGGTGAATCTCCTAGACTTTCTGCAACATACGGTCTTACCCTGTAGGCATCCGTCGATTTCAACGGTACTGGGGGTGGTACGCATGGCTAAAGCTCGTTCTCCATGGCGTGCCCTGCGTCCTGTGCTCCTAGCCGGCGCGGCCACCCTCACGTGGCTGACGTTTTCATCTCCAGGGGCTTCAGCAGATGCGCTTTCTGATACCACGTCCCTGTTGGGCGGCGTTACGAGTTCGATGTCCTCGGTAACAGAAAAACTTGCCGGACCTGCGCCCGCCGTCTCATCTACACCTCCTGCTGCTGCATCTTCTACGGGCCTGCTTCAGCCAGTGGCGGGCCAGCTGTCGGGGCTAGCGGACTGTATCGTCCCGGCGGTACCGGTTGTGAACCAGGTGGTTCCCGCTGGTGCCGTTACGGCTGTCTCCGCTCCTATCGCTGGAGTTGTGGACGGGGCCACTGCGGCCGTTGTTGACGTCGTTGTTCCACAAGTTGCCGAGACCGTTCCGGTTCTTGAACCCGTTTTGCAGCCCGTCTCTGTCCTGGTGACAGGCACCGCTCCCCTAACCGTGGCGGTTCCTGAACTGCCCGTCCCGGTCGATGCAGATACCACCGAGGGCGCCACGGTCGTCCCACCAGATGACCCCGCTGCTGCCGGGGATTCGGGCGCAACTTCCGAAAGCCCAACCTCTTCCGGCGTGCCCCTGTTTGCCGCTGTGGGAGGACCGGGTCTCGCCGCCTCCCCTGCCGGTACGGATGCCCTTGCCGGTACCGCGTCGGTTCTTTGGTTTGCATTCGCAGCCTCTGGCATCGAGGCAGAGCAGCAGGACAATGCGGACCCTTCGCCCGTCCATGCCCAGGCTCCTGCCGCTCCCAGTTCGGGGGCGGGAAGTGGAGCCTCCACATCCGGCTCCTCGGGTTCCGCGGCATGGCTGAGCCCTTACAACTTTAATCTTCCTATTGCCGGTGCCGTCCGCGCCGGCGAGACCTCTGAGCACGTCCCTGCGCCGGTGTCTTACGACCCCGGCTCCTCTCCTGGCTAGTTGAGACCCGTCTGCCCATGTCGGGCAGAACGCGGCATTACGGGTTGCTGACAAGCACCCTTACCTCAACTTTTCAGGAGACATCATCATGAGTTCTAACCTTCGCAGGGGGATGCTCGGCACCCTCTTTGCCGGTGGGCTACTAGCCTTCGGCTGCACCACGGCGAACGCCGCGGACACCACCAGCGGATCGGATCTTTCCGCATCTGCCCTCATCTCGGCGGCGGCGTCCGCTGACGAGGCGTCGTTGGGCCTGCTGGGTGGCCCAACGCCGTCAGAGTCAAAGGGCGTCGCCGCCGTAGTCGACCTCGATCTCGGCCTCGGCAATGCCGGCACCGACGCAACTACGCCGACCACGACTGATCTCGCAGTCACGGCAGATGCCGTGGTCGACCTCGGAAACGCAACCGGCCAAACCAGCAGCCCCGACCTCGCCGCGGCCGCCGTCGTAGACCTCGGTCTCGGCAACACCGTGACAACCGGAACCGCCCCAACCACGACCGGTCTCGCAGTCGCAGCAGACGCAGCAGTCAACCTCGGGACAGTCGCAGGGGACGGCACCACGGGCGTACCCAACGCCGCTGTTGATGCAATCGTGGATGTCAGCCTCGGCGGCACCACCAGCGGTACCGACGGCACCACCAACGGCGGACTCGACGCCCTGGTAGACGCCGCCGCGGGCATCAACCTCGTCGGCACCAACGGAACCGACAGCACCACCAACGGCGGACTCGACGCCCTGGTAGACGCCGCCGTGGGCATCAACCTCGGCGGCGCCAACGGAACCGACGGCACCACCAACGGACTCGACGCCGCCGTAGACGCAGCAATCGGTGTTGGAACAGGCACTACCGGTAGCACGGGCGGACTGGCTGCAGTCGTTGACTTGGGGCTGGACCTTGGCCTCGGGCTGGGCAGTGATGGCATTGGCACAGAAAACCCGGGCACGGGCACGCCGGGAACGGGGACCCCGGGTGACGGCAACACGGGAGGCACCGGCACCGTTGACCCCGGGACTAACGCTCCGGGTACGAACACACCCGGCACCGACAATGGCACTACCGGTTCGAACAACGGTTCTGACACCGGCACGGCAAGCGCGGGCGGCTTCTCCGGGGCCCCGGCAGGTTCCACCGCAGTTGGCGGCGCCATCGCCGTCGACACCACCCCTCGCAGCACCCCTGCGCAGGGTGGCGCCGCCGAGGGTGCCAACGCCCTGGCCAAGACGGGCGTGGACGTTTCCCTGGTCCCGCTGGCCCTGCTGCTTCTGGTGGCAGGAATCCTCCTGATGCTCCGCAACCGCAGGATGTCCTAAGCACCGGACGGTTGCTTCACCCCGCCTGCACCACGCGCCTGAAGCGGCAGCAGCAAGCAGGCTGAGCGGAAGGAGGACCCCGCAAAACACAGAACGCAACCACACGAATCAACGCAAACATGTCATCAGCACACATGTCCTTGTGGCCGGTGGTCCGGCGGCGAAAAAGTTTCAAGGTTCGCCGCCGGACCGTCGGCGTGTCACAGAACGGAAGCCGAGGCCAATCGTCCGTTTACTCCACCGCCCGTATAATTTGTTGTACGACAGTGCCGCAGCGCACCGGGAGGAACGGGTCATGGTGGCGGAATCGCCTAGCTCCATCAAGAATGAAGTGGTCGGCGGACGTTATCGGTTGGGTGAGGTTATTGGCCGCGGTGGAATGTCGTCCGTTTACTGTGCACGGGATGAAAATCTGGGCCGCGACGTTGCCCTGAAGCTCTTTGCCCCACAGGCACCGGACGCCGACGAATTGAAGCGGCAGGAAGCCGAGATCCAGCTTCTGGCGACGCTGAACCACCCGGGACTGGTAACGCTTTTCGACGCCGGGATCGACACCCGCGTCCCCGATGAGCCGAGGCCTTTCCTCACCATGGAACTCGTGGACGGCCAGGACCTGCGCACCAGGATCCGGCACAGCCGCGTCCCGCTGGAGGAACTTGCAGTCATCGGTGCAGGCATCGCCGATGCACTGGCGTATGTCCACGGTCTTGGGATCATCCACCGCGACATCAAACCTGCCAATATCCTGCTGGTACAGATCCGCCCCGGAGAGCCACTGCGTCCGAAGCTCACAGACTTCGGCATTGCCCGGATTGCGGACTCCACCCGGCTGACCGCCACGGGAACGATGGTGGGCACTGCCGCATACCTCAGCCCTGAGCAGGCCCTAGGCCGGCCCCTCTCCCCCGCGTCCGACATCTACTCCTTCGGCCTTGTGCTGCTCGAATGCATCAAGGGCACGATCGAATATCCGGGCGGGGCGGTTGAATCTGCCGTGGCCCGCCTCCACCGTGCTCCGGAGATCCCAGAGGACCTGCCGCCTGAATGGGCTGACCTGATTCGTTCCATGACGGCCATCGAACCGTTGGAGCGTCCCGCGGCCGCGGACATCGAAACCGCCCTCAGGCAGGCCTTGGTTTCGCCGGCGTCAACCCCGGGAGAACTCGCTCCGGAGACCACGAGGGTCCTGCCGGCAATGCCGTTCCACCCACCTTCCATCACTGCTGAGGAATCGGTGGATGAACTCCGCGAGGCGGCAGGACCAGTGGGTGATGCTTCACCGGTTGCCCCTGGGCAAAGGACAAAGGGCCAACCGCCCGGGAAGGAGCGGTCCACAGGGTCCCGGCGCAGGCGCCTGTGGCTGGCAGTGCTTCTCGCGGTGGTGCTGATAGCTGCCGCCACAGCGGCCGTGCTGGCGAGCCTGTCCGCCCAGTCCACACCCGACGTCGTGCCCTACCCCACGGTGACCGGCATCCTTGGTGACCACCTTGAGGAACTCCAAAAGAGCGTGGAGCCGTGAGGTCGACCCTGAGCCACACCCGGACTGGCAGGCAGAAGCGGGTTGTGATCTGGACGGCGGCCGTGCTTACGGTCGGGCTGCTGGCTGGCTGCGCTCCCAGCGACCCGGGCCTGCAGCCCGCCGCTGCGCGTCAGCTCCAGGCGCGGGTCCTGGAAGTGAGCGAGGCTTCCTCGAGGAATGATCCCGCCACAGCCATGAAAGCCCTCGAAGGTCTTGAGGCGGAGCTGGCCGCGGCACAGGGCAAGGGTCAGATTTCCGAGGAGCGGCGCCAGACCATCACCACCATCGCAGCGGCCGTCCGCGCCGACTTGGAACAAGCTATTGCGGCGGCCGCGAAGGCAGCAGAAGACGCGAAAACCGCAGCGGACCAGGCGGCCGCAGAGACGCCGGCGCCATCCGCAGGGACGCCGGCACCGGCTCCCGAGCCCGCTCCGGCCCCCGCCTCCGAGACCGGAAATGATGACGATAAGAAGGACAACGAGGGCAAAGGCAAAGGCAAAGACTAAACGCTGGCCATAGACGCACGACGGCGTTCGCTTGAGCAGCGAGCGACGCCGACGTTCCAGCCCCAACAGCAAGGAGGCGGCGTCCCAGGAATAAACCCGGGGCGCTGCCTCCTTCGCGTCGCCTCAACAGCTGCCGCCGCAGCCCTCCCCTAGCTCAGGGTGGCGAGAACCTTGTTCAGCGTGACTGACGGGCGCATCACAGCCGAAGCCTTGGTGTCGTCCGGGTTGTAGTAGCCCCCGATGTCCACCGGCGAGCCCTGGACCTCGGCCAGCTCGCCCACGATCGTTTCCTCCTTTGAGGAGAGCTCCCCGGCGATGGAAGTGAACGAGGCGGCCAGTTCGGCGTCGTCCGTCTGTTTGGCCAGTTCCTCTGCCCAGTAGCGAGCCAGGAAGTAGTGGCTGCCGCGGTTGTCCAGCTCACCGGCACGGCGGCTGGGCGACTTGTTTTCCAGCAGGAAGGTGCCGGTGGCCCGGTCCAGGGTGTCGGCGAGGACCTGGGCGCGGGCGTTGCCCGTGGTGGTGGCCAAGTGCTCGAAGCTGACGGCCAGGGCCAGGAACTCACCCAGGCTGTCCCAGCGCAGGTGGTTTTCCTTGAGCAGCTGCTGGACGTGCTTCGGGGCGGATCCGCCGGCCCCGGTCTCGAACAGTCCGCCGCCGTTCATCAGCGGAACAACCGAAAGCATCTTGGCGCTGGTGCCCAGCTCCAGGATGGGGAACAGGTCCGTGAGGTAGTCGCGGAGGACGTTGCCGGACACGGAGATGGTGTCCTCGCCCTTGCGGATACGGTCCAGTGTAAAGGCGATGGCCTTCACCGGGGACATGATCCGGATGTCCAGGCCCTCGGTGTCGTGGTCCTTCAGGTACTCGTTGACCTTGGCGATGAGGTTGGCGTCGTGGGCGCGTTCCTCGTCCAGCCAGAACACGGCGGGGGTCTGGGACGCCCGGGCGCGGGTCACGGCCAGCTTGACCCAGTCGCGGATGGGCAGGTCCTTGGTCTGGCAGGCACGCCAGATGTCGCCCTCGGAGACCTGGTGTTCGATCAGGACGTTGCCGGAACCGTCCACGACCTGAAGGGTGCCGGCTTCCTGGAGTTCGAAGGTCTTGTCGTGGCTGCCGTATTCCTCGGCGGCCTGCGCCATCAGGCCCACGTTCGGCACGGTCCCCATGGTGGTGGGGTCGTAGGCGCCGTTGGCGCGGCAGTCATCGATGACCACCTGGTAGATGCCGGCGTAGGAGCTGTCGGGCAGCACAGCCAGCGTGTCAGCTTCCTTGCCGTCCGGGCCCCACATGTGGCCGGAGCTGCGGATCATGGCGGGCATGGACGCGTCCACGATGACGTCGCTGGGAACGTTCAGGGTGGTGATGCCCTTGTCCGAGTCCACCATGGCAAGGGCGGGACCTTCTTCGAGGCCCTTCTTGATGAGGTTCTGCACGCCTTCACGGACGTCTTCGGGCAGGTCTTCGAGGCTGCTCAGGATGGCTGCGAGGCCATTGTTGGGGCTGATGCCGGCGGCGGCGAGCTGCTTGCCGTAGGTCTCGAAGAGCTCCGAGAAGTAGGCTTTGACCACGTGGCCGAAGATGATCGGGTCAGAGACCTTCATCATGGTGGCCTTGAGGTGTGCCGAGAACAGCACGCCCTCTTCCTTGGCGCGGGCTACCTGTGCCTTCAGGAACTCGTCCAGGGCTGCCGCGCGCATCACGGTGCCGTCGATGACCTCGCCGGCCAGCACGGGGAAGGCCTTCTTCAGGACCTTCACGGAGCCGTCCTCGCGGACCAGCTGGATGGCGATGGTGCCCTCGGACTCGATGACAACCGACTTCTCGTTGGAGCGGAAGTCGTCCTGGCCCATGGTAGCGACGTTGGTCTTCGAATCGGCGGTCCAGGCGCCCATGGAGTGCGGGTTCTGGCGTGCGTAGTTCTTGACGGACAGGGGTGCGCGGCGGTCCGAGTTGCCTTCGCGCAGGACCGGGTTCACGGCGGAGCCCTTGATCTTGTCGTAGCGGGAGCGGACGGCCGTCTCCTCGTCCGAGGAGGGGTTGTCCGGGTAGTCCGGCAGCGCGTAGCCCTGGCCCTGCAGCTCTGCGATGGCTGCTTTCAGCTGCGGGATGGAGGCGCTGATGTTGGGCAGCTTGATGATGTTGGCTTCCGGCGTCTTCGCCAGTTCACCGAGTTCGGCGAGGGCGTCACCGATCTGCTGCTCGGGGGTCAGGTAGTCACCGAAAACGGCGATGATGCGGCCGGCGAGCGAAATGTCGCGGGTCTCCACCTCCACACCTGCTGTCGAGGCGAACGCCTCGATGATCGGCAGGAACGAATAGGTAGCCAGCATCGGCGCTTCGTCGGTGTGGGTGTAGATAATCTTGGACATGCGCGGGCGTCTCCCTGTGGGTCGGCTTGGTTGTGAAAATTCGGTCTATTTCACCATGTACAACTTACCCGAGGACGCCGGTTTGAACCCTACTGGGGCTTTAGGATTACCCTGCCGGCGGGCAGGATTACAGCGATGGAGAACGGCCGACGGCGGCACTCGCGCGGGAGCCGCGGCACGCCGTCGCATTCTCCTGTCAAGGCAGGCGCCGGGCCCTCCCGAGCCGCTACATAATACGTCACTACTATTTACAAAAGTGTCATATCCAGATACATTCGGGACGTCACTTCCGGCCCTTCCCCCGGGCAACCGTTAGACAGGACAACAATGACACGCACCAGGCCTCTGGCTACCGGCCTTCTGAGCCTCTCAGCCGCAGCCGTTCTGGCACTCACCGCAGCCGGCGGAGTTGCCGCTGCACCGGCCGATTCCGGGGACAAAAAGTATCCGTCTGTAGTCAGTGAAGCCCTGGACGGTACAGGTGTTGCGGACTACTGGACGTCGGACCGCATGCGCAGTGCCATTCCCGGGGACGTTTTGGCGGGCAAGGCCCTCGAGAGGGGCAACCGCGCCAGCGCGCTGCTTGTGGAAAAGGGCAAGAGGAGTGAGGCCAAGGCCGCCAAGGGCAAGCCGACCATCGCCCAAAACGAAGCCCCCGTCAAGCACGTCGGCAAGGTCTTCTTCACGCTCGGGGGCACCAACTACGTCTGCTCGGGCAACGCCGTCGCCTCTGGCAACGAAAGCACCGTGGCCACAGCCGGGCACTGCCTCAACGAGGGACCCGGCAAATTCGCCACCAACTTCCTTTTCGTGCCTGCCTACGAAAACGGCACCGCCCCCTATGGAGAGTGGACCGCCACGTCATTGCACGCACCCACCCAGTGGAGCTCCAAAGGTGACATGGCGTATGACACCGGCTTCGCCGTGGTGGGCACCAATGACGCGGGCCAGACGCTGACCGACGTCGTTGGCGGGTCCGGAGTGCTCTTCAACCAGCCGTACGGTTTGAACTACAAGGCGTTTGGCTACCCCGCCGGATCACCGTTCAACGGCGAGACCCTCATGAGCTGCACCGGAACTGCCGGCAGCGACAATCGCAATCCCCAGTTTGGTTCGCAGGGTATTCCGTGCGATATGACGGGCGGATCCTCCGGTGGCCCCTGGTTCATCCAGACGAGCACGGATACCGGTGCCACCGGATACCAGAACTCAATCAACAGCTACGGCTATAACAATGGCTCCGCTGTCATGTACGGCCCCTACTGGGGGTCCGTCATCAGGGAGGCCTACGACTTTGCGTCAACACGCTGAGGAAACTCCAGCCGGCGGGGATTCCGTCAGCCACAGCGATGTCAGCCAGTCCCGCGAGGAGATCCTCGAGTACTGGACACAGCAGCGGATGGCGGAAGCCAAGCCCCGGGAGCTCCGGCTTCCGCAGGAGGGTGCGGAATCCGGCACCATTGACCAGGACTAACGAAGGCTGCAGATAACGACGGGGCGCCGCGCCGCCCCGCCGGGCCGCGGCCGCGGGGGGGGTGATGGGGGGACCGCC
>JBKJVX010000039.1:0-18921 GCA_046717065.1 Arthrobacter sp.
CCTCCTTCCCGCGGGAAGGAGGGCCGGACTTCTTTAAGGCACGAACCTAGCCGAACAGGCCCAAGCAGCCGAAGATGGCGGTGGCCGCCCCCAGCACCATGGAGATGCTGACCAGCACCACGTGAACGGTGAGGAACTTCGTGGCCTTGCCGGTGGCGTCCCTGGCACGGGGATCCTTCATGACCCGGCGCAGGAACTGCGGCCAGACCACCAGGGACCAGAGACCGGCGATGACCAGGACCAGTGCGGCGAGGACTGGCAGCTCCACGAACTAGTGGCTTTCCAGCCAGGCCTGTGCCTGCTTGGCCTGCAGGTTGAGTGCCTTGGCAATCATGGGCTCTGCGGCGTCGGCAATCTTTCCGCCGAGGAAGGGCACCGAAGATTTTACTGCGCCTTCAAGCTCTACGCGCGTGCCGCCGTCGGCAGCGACAAGCCGCTGCACAGCGGTGACGTCCACGGGGGCGCCGGCGATCTTCAACGAGATGTTGCTCTGGCGGGAGCCGTCCGCCGCGGGGGCCTCCCAGTTTTCCACCTGGGTGACCTTGAGGTGCTCGCCCACGAACTTGCGGGCGATCTCGGGAAGCCGCGTGGTGGGAAGGGTCCGCACGGACGTGGCGCTGAACGCGCCGGCAACGTCGCCGTCAACGGTGAAGGATTCAAGGGTTCCGCCCACAAGCTGGCTTACGTGGCGCTGGAAATCTTCATTCACCAGGACAGCTGCAACGTTGGGGACGGAGTGCGGAAGGGTGGTGGTTGCGCTCAAGGCCATGGGTCCTCCTGGGACGTGGGATCGGATTAGGCTCCAAACATCCTACGGGGTCCTGGCTGTCGGCTCCGCATCCACCAGGTTCCGCGCCGCTTCGGTGATGTTCCTTGCCATGGCCGGAAAGATCAGGCTGTGGAACGGAAGTACGGCCAGCCAGTACAGCCGCCCGCTGAGGCCCTTGGGGAAGAAGATGGCCCGCTGCCGGTAACGGCTTCCGTTCCCGTCCGGCTCCACGGACAACTCCAGCCATGCCCTGCCCGGAGCACGCATCTCCGCACGGAGCCGCAGGAGCTTTCCGTGGTCAATCCGTTCCACCCGCCACCAGTCCACCACTTCTCCGGTGGCGAGCCGTCCGGGGTGCCGGCGTCCGCGCAGCAGTCCGGCGCCGCCCGTCAGCTTGTCCAGCCAGCCGCGGACGTGCCAGGCCAGCGGCAGGGAGTACCAGCCATTCCGTCCGCCGATTCCCTCGATCACCGTCCATACGTGGGCGGGATCCACGTCGCCATGGAACGTCCGTTCGTCGATGTAGACCTTGTGCCCGGCCCAGTCGGGGTCGCTGGGCAGGGGATCAGCAGCCACCCCGGCGTTGGCCCATGTGGTCGCCACCTGGCCGTCGCGTTCCTTGCCAAGGGCCAGGGCGACGGCGGTGCGGTAGTCCGTGAGGCCGCCGTCGGGCTGCGGGATGTACTGGTCGATGTCGTGCTCATTGGACACGGCGTCGTGTTGGAGGGACTGGACCAGCGGCACGGCCATGGACAGCGGGATGGGTGTGGTCAGGGCTACCCACATCCCGGCGAGTTTGGGCGCGGGGACGGGCAGTGCCAGGACCACGCGGTATGGCAGGCCCGCTTCGGCGGCGTACTCCTTCATCATCCCGGCGTACGTGAGCACCTGGCGGCAACCGACGTCGAACGTGCGGTTGATGGACCCCTCCAACGATGCCGCGGACACCAGGTAGTACAGGACGTCCCGCACCGCGATGGCCTCGATCCGGTTGCGGACCCAGCTGGGCGCGGGCATCAGCGGCAACGTCTCGGAGAGATGGCGGATCATTTCGAAGGAGGCCGAGCCGGAACCGATCACCACTCCCGCCTGGAACACGATGGCGTCCACAGTGCCGTCCAGGAATACTTTGCCCACGGCCTCGCGGGAGCGCATGTGGGTGGACAGGTCCACTCCCTTGGGGTGGAGTCCGCCCAAGTAGATGATCCGGCCCACTCCCGCGGCCGCTGCGGCCTCCGCTGCCGCCCGTGCCATCGCCTGTTCCTTGGCTTCGAAGCCTGCCCCGGCAGCCATGGAATGCACCAGGTAATAGAAGACGTCGACGCCGGACAGCGCCGCCCGCAACGCGTCGCCGTCGTCCAGGCTGCTTTCCACGACGTCCACCTTGTCCCGCCATGGGACGCCGGCGATCTTGTCAGGAGAGCGCACCAGGACTTTGACGTTGTGGCCCTCCTCCAGGAGCTTTGGCACCAGCCGGCCCCCGATGTAGCCGGTGGCCCCGGTGACCAGGACAGTTTTGGGTGAACGCTGGGTATTGCTGGTTCCGGTCATGCTGTCTCCTCTTCGTCCTTAAGCTGTTCGGAGCCGCAGCGCTCCTGGACGGCCCCCTGTCTGCCTTTATGGGTTTTGCCAGCCTAACTGCACCCACCAGCCCGCCATGTCAGTGCAGGAGGGTAGGCTGGGTTTACCCGGGATTCGCAGCGAATTTCGGGTTTTCGCGTTGCCTGCTTTTTCGCTGAACACCACAGGAGCTTCTGCCATGAGCCTTCCCGGCCCGTCCACCGCCGGTCAATCCAGCGCAGGCCCGTCGCTGGACGGACTGCGCCGCGCCCTCGCCCCGGACCAGACCTTTGCCCGCGTCCAGGCGGAGGCTGCCCGCGGCTTCGACGTCCGGGGCCAGGACTACCAGATCAGTGCGCCCGCCGGGCTCCGTCCGGTGCTGCTCGCCGAAATGGCGGACGGCATCGCGGCAGCTGGCGAAAGGGCTGGGGACAACGGGCACGACGGCGCCGGGCCGGGCGTGGTGCTTGCCGTCACCGCTACCGGCCGGGAGGCAGAGGACCTAGCCGGCGCGCTGCGGGCCTACCTCCCCGCGGGCGCCGTGGCGGAGTTCCCCAGCTGGGAAACACTCCCGCACGAACGGCTCTCTCCGCGCTCGGACACCGTGGGCCGCCGCCTCTCCGTGCTGCGCCGCCTTGCGCACCCGGAAACCTCGACGGCGGGGCCGCTGCGTGTGGTGGTGGCGCCGGTCCGCGCCGTGGTCCAGCCCGTGGTGGCCGGCTTGGGTGAGCTGGTTCCGGTCACGCTGAAGGTAGGCCAGGAGATGCCTTTCACCGAAGTGGTGCGGAGCCTGGCAGACGCCGCATACGCCCGCGTGGACATGGTGACGCACCGTGGGGAGTTCGCGGTCCGTGGCGGCATCATCGACGTTTTTCCACCCACGGAGGACCACCCCATCCGGGTCGAATTCTTCGGTGACGAAGTGGACCAGATGCGCTGGTTCGCTGTCGCCGACCAGCGCTCGCTGTCCTCACCCGGGCTCCACCACCCCACGGAGCTGCACGCCCCGCCCTGCCGGGAAATCCTCATCACTCCTTCAGTGATGTCGCGGGCCGCCACCCTCAAATCCCAGCTTCCGGCCGCGGCGGACATGCTGGAGAAGATCGCCGGCGGCATCACCGTGGAGGGCATGGAGTCCCTGGCCCCGGTGCTGGTGGACTCGATGGTTCCTTTTGTGGAGCAGCTGCCTGAGGGTTCCATCTCGGTGATCATCGAGCCGGAGAAGGTCCGTACCCGTGCCCACGACCTCGCTGCCACCAATGAGGAATTCCTCGAGGCTGCCTGGTCCACTGCCTCGGACGGCGGAACTGCCCCGTTGGACCTGAGCTCGCAGGCAAGTGCTGCGCTCCATTCCGCCAGCTTCCGGTCGCTGACCGAAACGCGCAGCTCCTCCCTGGAACACGGAGTGTCCTGGTGGTCTATCACCTCGCTCGCCCAGGACGAGGAGCTGCTGCCCGAGATTGACGTCCTGAACCTGCATGCGCGGGAACCGCGGGGCTACCAGGGCGACGTGGCCGAGATGATGGACTTCATCGGCTCCCACGTCCGCGACCAGTGGCGGATTGTTGTGGCCACCGAAGGTCCCGGGCCCGCGCAGCGACTGGCGGAGCTGTTCCATGAGAACGACATTCCATGTGCCCGGGTCGACAGCCTGGACCACGAGCCCCAGGCGGGCATCATCGAAGTGACCACTGCCGCCGTCGGACGCGGTTTTGTCCTGGACGGGCTGAAACTGGGCCTGCTGACCGAAGCTGACCTGCTGGGCCGGACGTCGGCCGGATCCACCAAGGACATGCGCCGCATGCCGTCCAAGCGCCGCAACGCGGTGGATCCGCTGCAGCTGGTAGCGGGGGACCACGTGGTGCATGAGCAGCACGGCATTGGACGCTTTGTCGAGTTGATTCAGCGAAAAGTCGCCGGCGGTGGCGACGGTGTGCGCGAATACCTGGTCCTGGAATACGCCCCGTCCAAGCGCGGCGCGCCGGGAGACCGGCTGTTTGTGCCCACCGACCAGCTGGACCAGGTGACGCGGTATGTCGGCGGCGACACCCCTGTACTGAGCAAGATGGGCGGTGCCGACTGGGCGAGCACCAAGTCCAAGGCCCGGAAAGCCGTCAAGGAGATCGCCGGGGAACTGATCCGGCTGTACTCGGCCCGGATGGCATCGCGCGGGCACGCCTTTGGGCCGGACACCCCATGGCAGCGCGAACTCGAGGAAGCGTTCCCGTACGTGGAGACCCCGGACCAGCTCACCACCATCAACGAGGTCAAGGCGGACATGGAACGAGAAATCCCCATGGACCGGCTGGTTTCCGGCGACGTGGGCTACGGCAAGACGGAGATCGCCGTGCGCGCCGCCTTCAAGGCGGTTCAGGACGGCAAACAGGTGGCGGTGCTCGTCCCCACCACCCTGCTGGCCCAGCAGCACTATGAAACCTTCACCGAGCGGTTCTCGGGCTTCCCCCTGCGCGTGAAGCCTTTGTCCCGCTTCCAGGCGGGCAAGGAAGCGAAGGAGACGGCGGAGGGCGTCAAGAACGGGACGGTCGATGTCGTCATCGGTACCCACCGCCTGCTTTCCAAGGACTTTGAATTCAAGGACCTGGGCCTGGTGATCGTCGACGAGGAGCAGCGCTTCGGTGTGGAGCACAAGGAAGCGCTCAAGAAGATGCGCACCAACGTGGACGTGCTGGCCATGAGCGCCACCCCCATTCCCCGCACGCTGGAGATGTCCCTTACCGGCATCCGGGAGACGTCCACGCTGGCCACGCCGCCCGAGGAACGCCACCCCGTCCTGACGTACGTTGGCCCGTACACAGACAAGCAGGCTTCCGCTGCCATCCGGCGCGAACTGATGCGCGAAGGCCAGGTGTTCCTGGTCCACAACCGGGTGTCCACCATTGAGCGCACTGCGGCCAAGATCCGTGAACTGGTGCCGGAAGCGCGGGTGGAGGTGGCCCACGGCCAGATGTCCGAAAGCCGCCTGGAACAGATCATTGTGGACTTCTGGGAGAAGCGTTTTGACGTGCTGGTGTGCACCACCATCATCGAAACCGGGCTGGACATCTCCAACGCCAATACCCTGATCGTGGACGGCGCGGACAAGTACGGACTGTCCCAGCTGCACCAGCTGCGTGGCCGTGTAGGCCGCGGCCGTGAACGCGCCTACGCCTACTTCCTGTACCCCTCGGAGAAGCCGCTGGGCGAGGTGGCGCTCGAACGGCTCAAGGCCGTCGCCACACACAACGAACTCGGCGCGGGCATGCAGCTGGCCATGAAGGACCTGGAAATCCGCGGCGCCGGTAACCTGCTGGGCGGCGAGCAGTCCGGGCACATCCAGGGCGTGGGCTTCGACCTTTACATCCGCCTGGTGGGCGAGGCGGTGGCAGACTTCCGCGGCGAGGCCGAGGAGAAGGCCGCCGAAATGAAAATCGAGCTCCCGGTCAATGCCCACCTGCCGCACGACTACGTGCCGGGGGAGCGGCTGCGCCTGGAGGCCTACCGCAAGCTCGCGTCGGCGCTCACCAACGAGGCCATCGACGAAGTCCTGGCCGAGCTCGTGGACCGGTACGGAGAGCCGCCGCTGCCTGCCCAGAACCTGGTGTCGGTGGCCCGCTTCCGCGTCGGTGCCCGGGAAGCCGGATTGTCGGACGTGGCCCTGCAGGGCAACTTCATCAAGTTCTCGCCCGCCGCCCTTCCGGAGTCCAAGGTCATGCGGCTGAACCGGATGTACCCGGGCTCCCAGTCCAAGCCAGCCCTTGATGCGGTGCTGATTCCCAAGCCGAAGACCGCCAAGATTGGCGGCCGGGACCTGCAGGACGCGGAAATCCTCGAATGGGCCAACGGCGTCATCCGCAACATCTTCTCGGACCAGGCTGTTTCCCTCGAACAGACGAGGAGCTAGCGCTTGATGGGAGGACACCACGCCGCGTCGGGAGCCGCGGCGTGGGTGGCTATTGCCTCAACGGGCCCTTACGCGCTGGGCTGGTACCCGTTGGATGCCGCCGGGATTTTGATCGGCGGGATGGCGACGGCGGGAGCAGCCCTGGTGTGCGACTGGGACCATCGGCACAGTACCGTAGCGAATTCGCTGCCGCCGCTGTCCAATGTGATCGCTCTCGGGATCGAGAACGCCAGTGGCGGCCACCGACAGGGCACCCACTCCGTGCTCGGGGCGGCATTCTTTGTGCTGCTGGCCACCTTGGCCGGGCAGCTCCAGCTGCAGACGGACTGGGGACTGCTGTCCGTGGGGGCGGGGCTGCTGTGTATGTTCATGATCAACATCGCAGCCAAGGCGCTTAAGCTTTTCCCAAGGTCCGGGTTCCTGACCAACTGGATTTTCGGGCTGGTGATGGCCGGACTCGTCACTTGGTTCGCGCCGGACCAGTGGACATGGCTTCCCGTCTCAATGCTGACCGGCGTGGTGGTCCATATCGTCGGTGATTTGATTACCACCGGCGGTGTGCCGCTGCTGTGGCCGATCGTCATCCGCCTGCCCAAGCCGTTGCGCAAGGTGCCGCTGCTGGGCCAGGTCTGGCGTCCCAACGGCGCGCTTTCCTTGCCGTTGCTAGGCCGTGCAGGATCAAAGCGTGAATGGCTGTTGCTGATCCCGGTCAGTGCCTACGCGATGGTGGGGCTGTGCGTAGCAGGGTGGTCCATAGCCCACGAGTTCTGGGGCTTCATGATCGTTACCTTGTAAAAAGTCGGTGATTAAGTTGGACCGATAGGTGCAGGACACAGGGTCTGCCGACCCAAACGATACATCATGCACTCCCGCCCCAAAGGTTTCTCAAGCTTCTCCAAGCACACTAGAGGGACTGGGGGCCGTCCATTGGCGGCACCGCTAATGACAGAGGAGATGGTTAACATGCATCAAGTCGATTCGGGCCGCAGCCCCAACCGGGCCAGGGGCAGGCAAGCACTGAAGAGAACCGTTGGGGGAATAACGGCAGGCCTCCTGCTGGCCTCATCGATGTCAGTTCCAGCGAACGCAGTACTCGGGGAAACGGGGCCTGTCGACGGGGAACACGGCTTTCCTGCTTGGTTCACTGACGCGAACAACCTGCGGCTTGAATTGTGCCTTGACGGCCCCTACTGTCTTGCTACAGCAGAACGCCCCAACCCCCAGGATCCAGTTGATTTCCCGACTAATTTCCCAGGAGAGGCGTTCTGGTGGGCGGGGGAGGCAAGTATGAATGCAGGTAGCGTCAGCGCCCTGCTGGTGTTGGCGCAGGAAGCCGCTTTTGCTAATGAAGAGGCGGTCAATGGCGACCAGGTAGCATTCAGCCGTGTTCGTATCCGTGTCGACGGACTCACTCCGGGAGGAACCTACACCATCACTCATCCATACGGAACGGAAACCTTGACCGCGGACGGATTTGGAGTCATCGCGCAGACTGAAGACATCGGCTGCTTCGATACTCCGTGCAGCCAAGAGGCCTATAAGCGGGCTGCCAACGGTACTGTCGGTCCTTTTTTGCGGTGGGAATCAGGGGCGCCGGCAGGTTACGTAGGTGATCCCAATCAGCCACACTCAGTTGTTGGAAGCCCGACGGGTAACAACTTCTTCGAGTTGTCCGGGCCAGGCCTTTCCACTCCCCTGAGGACCAATTTGTTTGCAATCCAGGGCAAGCTTGCGGCGACGCAAGGCACCATCGCCCTTGGAGGCGCCATCGGTGCCAAACATGCCACGGTGTCCGCACTGGTAGGTAATCCTCTGGGGAATGAACTAACCAACCAGCGGTTTGGCGGTGCTTACCAGAAATTCGAACGTGGAACGATTACGTGGCTCCCTGGCGTGGGCGCTTACGCTCTCGCTGGCGGAATACACACGGTGTGGAACAGGATCGGCGGCCAGGACAGTGACCTTGGCTACCCCACCTCGGATGAGTACGCTCCCATAGCGGGCGGGGTTATGCAGGACTTCCAGTTCGGGAAGATTTCCTGGAACCCCGCTACCGGCTCCCGGATCACCAAGGGTGGAATCGGCTTCACCTGGGATGCAGCCGGAGGACCACGCAGCGGCCTAGGTTACCCTATTTCCGACGAAACAGGCGGACTAGTCCGCGGAGGTGCAAAGCAGGTCTTCCAAGGCGGCGAAGTTGTCTGGTCGCCGGCAGCCGGTGCCCGCATCGTCATTGGCGGCATCAGGTCCGCTTGGGCCGGCCAAGGCTCTGAAAGTGGCCGCCTCGGCTACCCAACCAGCGGGGAGTACGCAGCGGGCGGTGGCGCGGTAGCGCAAGATTTCCAGGGCGGACGCATTACATGGCGGTCGGGGAGCATCACAATTCAGTAGCCTCTCCACGCTTCCCGGCATGTGCCTGAAGCCGGCAGTCATTCAGCACGTACCCCGCCCCCGAATCGGAGGCGGGGTACGTGCTGAGTTGATGTTGTCAGCGTATGGGACACAAGCAAAGAACTCCCGAACTGTGCCAAGGGTTCCTTCGAAGTGCGGATCCAGGCAAAGGGCCTGTCGACGCCCGCGTTAGTGCTCGCCGGCGGAATCGGAGCGGCCCAGGATGGTCTGCGGGATCCAGTAGGTCAGGAAGAAGAGCCCGATGCAGACGGCCATCGGCCACGGGTTGTCGAGCGTCAGGAAGGACAGCGAGTAGATGGCGCCCAGGAACAGGGCCATGCATACCACAAAGAGAATGACACTGGTGGCAAGCTTGTTCTCATTTTGGGGGGTCTGGAGTGACCCTTCGTGAGACGCGGGGCCCTGGTTGGAAGCCGTGATCTTGCTGGACATTCATTCCTCCTTGGCCGCGGGGGCCTCAATCTGTGGCGGCTCCGGCTGTTGTCAGTAGGAGGATGAACCCTGTTCACCCTCGACGATGGCAATTCCGGAGCTGGCACCAATACGTGTTGCACCTGCAGCAATCATAGCCTGCGCATCCTCGAGGGAACGCACACCGCCGGAGGCCTTCACACCGAGGTCGGGGCCCACAGTACGGCGCATCAGGGCGATGTCCTCCGCGGTGGCACCTCCTCCGTTGAAGCCTGTTGAGGTCTTCACGAAATCAGCCCCGGCCTCCACCGCGGCCTCACAGGCAAGCACCTTCCGGGCGTCGTCGAGCAGCGCTGTTTCGATGATGACCTTGAGGATCGCGCCGCTGGCGTGGACAGCCTCCGCCACCGCAGAGATGTCCTCAACCAGGGCACCCTTGTCCCCGGCCCTGGCGGCAGCAATGTTGATGACCATGTCCACCTCGTCGGCACCATCCAGCACCGCACCGCGGGCTTCAAAGGTCTTGACGTCGGTGGGGGTGGCACCCAGTGGGAAGCCCACCACGGAACAGGTCAGGACGCCGGTCCCCTTGAGGGCCTTCTTGACTGTCTTCACCCAAATGGGGTTAACGCACACCGACTTGAAGTGGTATTCGGCCGCTTCCGCACAAACCTTGAGGACGTCGGCCTCTCCTGCTTCGGGTTTCAGCAGCGTGTGGTCGATGAAGGACGCGATGCTGCCGGAACCTGCGGCTGCAGTTTCAACGGAAGGGGTGGCTTCGTTGCTCATGATGGTCCTCTCCAGGGGCCCGTGGGCCGGGCGTTGTAACGCCCATGACTCGTTTCGGGAACCATCTTGCCACAACGTCCGCCCCCAAAACTTCGCGGACTAACGGCAACGCGGGGTCACTTCCGGCCCTATCCGAGCGGATTATTGGGCCGGGAGTGACCCCGCGTTGCTGCTCAGGCAGCGGCCGGCAAAGCAGCGGGAGCAGAAGCCGTGAGCAGCTGGGTGGCGCAGGCGCCCGCCGCGGAAGCGGCAGCAACCAGCAGGCCCAGGCGGACGCCGTCGAACGCTGCCGCGTCACCGAGGGCCCAGATGCCGGGGACGGACGTCCGGAAGTCCTGGTTAATGACAATCCCGCCGGTGGGCGCAGTCCGCAGGCCGGCGCTGGCGGCGAGCCCGTCCCGGGACACCCGCTCCTCGGCCAGGACCACCAGGTCGCCATACATGCTGCTGCCGTCCTCGAAGACCACACCGGACGCCGCGAAGCCTGAGCCTGAAGCATGGGGCATAACAGCGGCCGGCCGGGCAGTGGTGCGGATGGGGCGTACACCCCTGGCGCGGAGCACTGCTTCAGCCTGGCCGGCAGCAGCACCTGTGCCCACGAGGATCCCCAGCGGGCGCCTGCCAAGTTCCCTCGTGACTTCACTGACTGCTTCGCCGATGCGGGCCGCGTCATCGATGGTGGAGTAGCTAAGGCAGCGGCTGGCGCCCTCCACCGGGCTGGCCACCGGTGCTGATCCGGTGGCGATGACCAGCTGGTCGTAGCTGAATTCCATGCCGTCTGCCGTGGTGACAGTCCGGTTTTCCGCGTCGATGTGGCTGGCCGGCTGGCCGAAACGGACGGAGACCTGGGGGAGCAGCGCCAGCTCCAGCAGTTCCTCCGGTGCGTCGTCCCGGTTGCTCAGCACGGTGATGGTGCCGGTGAACCGGGCGCGGTCAAGCTGGCTGACGAGAGCCTGTGCGGCCGGACCAGCTCCCGCGATGACGATGCGGGTGGCGGGAGCAGTGGCGGTGGAGGGTGCCGGAGCGGACATGTGCTGGCCCTTTCGCTGGCGGCCGCGAAACGGCCGGAACTTCGTGATGGAACCCAGCGTAGGCCCTTGCTTTTTCCGGCGTGTTTCCCTGCAGTTGCGGTTTAGCGGGCCTGTGTTCGCCAGTGTTTACCGGCCGGTAACAGAACCTGTGACGTGCTTCTCATCCGTCCGGCAATCGACACATTTGCCGCGCCCAGCTGGATGCAGTACAGGCTAGACCCGGATGCGGTAGCCCCGTTTGACCACCGTCTCCACTAGCCGTCCGTCCGGCAGCGAGGAACGGAGGCGGCTGACGGTCATGTCCAGGGCGTGGACGGAGCCACGCAGTTCCAGCAGTTCGGACAGCGATTCGCGGGACAGGACGGCACCCCCGGCGCCGAGCAGTGCCCGGAGCAGCAGCAGCGGGGCGGGGGCCAGTTCCACGGGCTGGCCGTCAATGCGCAGGCTGCGTCCACGCAGTTCGATGTTGCCGGACCTGGTATCCAGCCGCCGGACGTGGTTCAGGGCGAGGTGCTCACATACCAGCCGGATGAGCGCGCCCATCCGGAACCGTTCCGGAACCAAGGGCGTCACGCCGGCGTCGAGCAGGGGCTGCGCCGTGACCGGCCCCACCACGGCAGTAGTGACATTGGTCTTCAGGCTTTCGATCAGCTGTTTGTATACGCCCATCTCGTGGGCGGTGCTCCACATAGCGTCCACTGCGGGGGCGCTGGTGAACGTCAGGACGTCGAGGTTGCCGCTGCACGCGGCCTCGATGAGCCGGGGAAGCCTGTCCTCGCCGTCGGGCTTAACCCAGCGGTAGGGCGTGACTGTCAGGACGTTGGCGCCAGACATGCGCAGCCGCTCCAGTTGCCGGACGTCGGTGTAGCCGTGCAGCTGGACGGCTACGGTCTTGCCCCGGACGCCCTCGGTGAGCAGCATGTCCACCAGTGTCGCGGTGGTTTCGTCGCTGCTGATTCCGACGTCG
The DNA here is from genome assembly GCA_046717065.1 of Arthrobacter sp. Lineage (GTDB taxonomy): Bacteria > Actinomycetota > Actinomycetes > Actinomycetales > Micrococcaceae > Arthrobacter. The sequence goes on from JBKJVX010000039.1 coordinate 11,841, forward strand.
GCAAGCCCTGCCGCGCGCACGGCGCCGCGGGCCTTGGGGCCCCGGACGAACATCCGGCAGGCGCCCAGGGTTTCCAGCAGCTCGTCGCCGATCCCGAAGGAATCAGCGGCCTCGCACCACCGGCGCATTCCGTAAGCGGTAGTGGCGATGCAGAGGTCCGGCTTGGCCGCGATGATGGCCCTGGTGTCCTCGATGAGGCGCATGTCCTCCTGCACGGGAGCGATTTTCAGCGCGGGAGCGTGCAGCACCTCCGCGCCGCGGCGTTCCAGGGCCTCGATCAGGTCCTGCGAGCGCCGGTGCGAGGTGACACCGATGCGGAAACCCTCCAGCGGAGCTTCTGTGGCGTCGGGCGCTTCTTCAACCTGCGGAGTTTCGGCCGGTGCAAGTGCAGTCATGGAGGTCAATCCTTTCACGAGCCCAGCAGCGAGGCCGCCAGCCTGTCCAGGTCGGCGGCGGCCTCAGCGTGCCCACGGTTGGCTTCCGCCACCCGAACCACCTCGCCGATGACCAGCACAGCCGGGTTGCTGCAGCCGGCGGCTGCGGTGGTGATGGTGCCAAGGTCTGCGATGGTGGTGCGCTGTCCGGGCCGGTAACCGCGTTCAACAACGGCCATGGGCATATCGGCGCGCATCCCGGCCTTGCGGAGTCCGGCCGCGAGCTGGTGGAGGGTGCCGATGCCCATCAGGACAACGATGGTCCCGCCCAGGCCGGCCAGGTGGCCGTGCTCCTTTTCGGTCAGCGGGGCGTGCCCGGAGACCACGGTGAACATGTGGCTGACTTCCCGGTGCGTGACCGGGATTCCGGCGGCCGCCGGAACGGAGATGGCACTCGTAACACCGGAGATGACGCGTACGGGCACCCCGGCGGCAACGCAGGAAGCGACTTCCTCGCCGCCGCGGCCAAAGACATAAGGGTCGCCGCCCTTGAGCCGGACCACGTTGTTGCCTGCGAGGGCACTTTCCACCATCAGCTTTTCGATGTCGCCCTGGCTGACTTTGTGGTGCCCGGGTTTCTTGCCCACATCCACCAGTTCGGCCGAGGTCAGGGATGCCAGCTCCTGGCACGGGGCCAGGCGATCATAAAAGACGACGTCGGCGTCACGGAGGGCTTTGACGGCACCGACGGTGAGCAACTCGGCTGTTCCGGGGCCGCCACCCACGAGGGTGACGTGGCCAACGGGTCCGGCCGCGGGCTCGGACGCGACCGGGATCCTGGTTCCCCGGCACCTGCCCAGCAGGGCCTCCCAGCCCGGCTGGCCGTCGTCGACCGCGGCGACCAGGAAGGGACGCTCGGGCAGCGGGCCATCATGGTCGGCACCCTGTGGGGTGCTGAGGCGGTAGACGACGGCGCCGGCGGCTTCGTAGCGGCGGACCGCCTGGCGTGCGGCGTGGTCAGAGCCGGTGACCAGGACCTCGCGGCCGGTGAGATCAATGCTGAGCTGCATGCCTATACCTCGTTCTTGTCCAGCAGGTCGGGGGTGGTGGGCCGGACGGGGATGGAAGCCCCGATCAGGACCTTCCCCTTTTCCTCGGGCGTAGCCGGGCGCATCTGGCCGCGCTCGTCCGGGACGAACGTGATGGAGTCGTCCTTCTGGTCCGGAGCGTTGACGAAAGAACGGAACCGGCGCAGGCGCTCGGGGTCCTTGAGGGTGTCCGCCCACTCGTCGACATAGGTGTCCACGTGCTTCGACATGGCTGCTTCAAGGTCCGCGGCGATGCCCAGGGTGTCCTTGACCACCACGTCCTCGACGTGCTTAATGCCGCCGTCGAGCTCTTCCTGCCAGCGGGCCGTGCGCTGCAGGCGGTCCGCGGTGCGGATGTAGTACATGAAGTAACGGTCGATGTACTTGATCAGCGTCTCATCGTCCAGGTCCTTGGCGAGCAGCTGGGCGTGGGCCGGTGTGGCACCGCCGTTGCCGCCCACGTACAGGTTCCAGCCGTCGGCGGTGGCGATCACGCCGACATCCTTGCCGCGGGCTTCGGCGCATTCACGGGCACAGCCGGAGACGCCCATCTTGAGCTTGTGCGGGCTGCGGAGGCCGCGGTAGCGGAGTTCGAGCTGGATGGCCATGGCCACCGAGTCCTGCACGCCGAAGCGGCACCAGGTGGAGCCCACGCAGGACTTCACCGTACGCAGGCTCTTGCCGTACGCCTGGCCGGATTCGAAGCCTGCGTCCACCAGTTCTTTCCAGATCTCCGGCAGCTCCTCGAGGCGCGCACCGAACATGTCGATCCGCTGGCCGCCGGTGATCTTCGTGTAGAGGTTGTACTTCTCGGCCACGGCGGCGATGACGCCCAGCTTCCTCGGAGTGATCTCACCGCCGGCGATGCGGGGGACCACCGAGTAGGTGCCGTCCTTCTGCATGTTGGCCAGGGCACGGTCGTTGGTGTCCTGCAGGGTGCCGCGGCCGGCATCGAGGACGTAGGCGCTGTTCTGGCTGGCCAGGATGTTGGCGATGGTGGGCTTGCAGATATCGCAGCCTGCGCCGGTGCCGTACTTGGCCATGATCTCCTCGAAGGAGCTCAGTTCCAGGACCCGGATGGCGTCGAAGAGTTCCTGGCGGGAGAGTTCGATGTGTTCGCAGAGGGCCTTGGAGACCTCGACGCCGGACTTGGTCAGCTCGGTTTCCAGCAGCTTCTTAAGCATCGGAACGCAGGAACCGCAGCTGGTTCCGGCACGGGTGCAGCCCTTGAGTTCACCGAGCTCCTGGACGGGAGCGTTGCCGTCGCAGGCTCCGCAGCCGTTGATGTTGTCGCGGATGGTTCCCGCGGCCACGTTGTTGCAGGAGCACAGGATCGCATCGTCCGGGAGATCGGTTTCCGGGGCGTCGCCGCCGCCGGCCGCCGTGAGGTACGCGCCGGGCTCGGCGCTCAGTTCGCGGCCCAGGAGCGGGCGGAGGCTGGTGTAGGGGCTGGCGTCGCCCACGAAGATGCCGCCCAGGAGCGTCTTGGCATCGTCGGTAGTAACGATCTTCTGGTAAACGCCGCGGGCGGGGTCGGCGTAGACGATCTCAAGCGAGTGCTCGGTCTTGGCGAATCCGTCACCGAAGCTGGCCACGTCTACACCGGAGAGCTTGAGCTTGGTGGCAGTGTCGAAGCCGGGGAAGGTGGCCTCACCGCCGTGCAGGCGGTCGGCGACGATCTCTGCCATGGTGTTGGCAGGGGCAACCAGGCCCAGGCACATGCCTTCGAAGTTGGCCACTTCACCGATGGCCCAGATACCCGGTACTTCGGTGGCGCAGGAATCATCGATAACCACACCGCCACGCTGGCCCAGGCTGAACAGCTGTTCGTCGCCCTCGGCGGCGCGGAAGAGTTCGTCGCGGGGCCTGACGCCGATGGCCACGATCACCATGTCTGCATCGATGATGCGGCCATCGGCCATGAGCACACCCGTGACCTGTCCCGCGTCGTCGGACAGGACTTCCGACGGGAAGACCCCGCCGTGGACCTCAAAGCCCTTGGCCTTGATGAGCCGGCCCATTGCCTGGCCTGCGCCTTCGTCGAGCTGCGTGGCCATCAGCCACTGCGAACCGTCGATGACGATCGGCGTGGCACCGAGCTGCTCCGTTCCGGCGGCTGATTCGAGCCCGAGGAGGCCGCCACCGATCGTGACGGCGTTGACCTTACGGCCGAGCTTTCCCGTGAGCTCGGTGATGGCCTTGTTAATGGCCCATACGTCTTCAAGCGTGCGGTAGACGTGAGTGAGCTCATTCCCGGGAATGGGCAGGCGGGCGGCATTCGAACCGGTTGCGACAACCAGGTCGTCGTATTCGAAGGTGTTGCCAGCAGCGGTTTCCACTGTCTTGGCTTCGGCGTTGATCTTCACCACGCGCTCGCCGGTCTTCAGTTCCAGGGAAGCGTGGTCCCACATGGAAGCTGATCCCAGGGTGAGGTCTACCCCGGTATCCGTCAGGGCCTTGGAGAGCGCAACCCGGTCATACGGCAGATGGGCTTCCTCTGTGAGGACCGTGACCTGCCAGCCTTCGAGGCCACGGGAATGCATGGCATCGGCGAAGCGGTGGGCGGCGGGGCCGCCACCCGCGACGACGATGCGGCGCGTGTTCTCTGTGCTTGAAGTCTGTTCGGTCACTGTGGGCCTTTCGCATGGGCAGCAGACGGTGTTCTGCGACCTTCTCTGACGAGGTGTCCATTCAGACTACGGAGACGCAGTTTCGCTTCAGTTTCCCAATTGTTTCGTGGGCTTAACTTCTGCATCACGAACGCATGTCCGATCGGGTGAGGTCTCTTTTACGCGCCGGACACATTCACTGCACGCCTTTGAAACACCTACTGCCTAGGTTGTTAGGGACAGCCACACAGGTTGCCGACCAGCAGACAGACAAGCACGGGGAGTTGAACCGGACATGACGGCAACACTGGAAATTGGGGCGCTCAACGCCGACACCATTGAAACCGCTGCCGCCTGGCACCGGGTCTGCGCCGTGGCGGAGCTCGAGCTCGCCTGGGGCGAAGCGGCGCTCATCGCGGGCCGCCAGGTTGCACTTTTCCGGACCGGCCCGAGCGAGGTTTTTGCCGTGGCCCACGAGGACCCGGCGACCGGCGCACACGTGATGGCCCGCGGCATTCTGGGCTCCCGCGGTACCCGTCCCACCATCGCTTCCCCACTGCACAAAGAGGTATACGACCTGGAAACAGGTGAATGTTTCGGAACTGAGGCTCTGCGCCTTGCGACGTTCAATACCCGTATTTCAGACGGAACCGTCGAAGTGGAGGTCTAAGAAGGCCCGCCCCCGGAAGGTCCCGATAGGCAGAATCCGCTACAGCCCCAGCGCCTCGCGGACATCGCAGAGCACGGTGTCCAAGGCTGCGCGTGCGGCTTGGCGCACTTCCGTAAGCTCGGCCGCTGACTCAACCGGCTGGATAACTTCCACATAGCATTTGAGCTTGGGTTCGGTTCCGCTTGGCCGGATGATGACGCGGGTCTGATCCCGGGTGAGATACAGCAGGCCCTCGGTGGCGGGCAGATGCCCGCTTCCCTCGGCAAGGTCCACAAAGGTTTCAACCGCGGAGGAGCCGAAGGAATCCGGCGGGCTGACGCGAAGCCGGTTCATCATGGCATCCAGGAGGCCCAAATCGGCCACGCGGATGCTCAATTGGTCGCTGGCGTGCAGTCCGTGCTGAAGATAAAGCTCGTCCAGGGTGTCGAAGATGGTTTTGCCGTCCGCCTTGGCTGCAGCAGCCATCTCCGCGATGAGGACCGCGGCGGAAATACCGTCCTTGTCCCGGACCAGTTCCGGAGCAACGCAGTAGCCCAAGGCCTCCTCATAGCCGTAGGCCAGTCCGGGGACGCGTGAAATCCACTTGAATCCGGTCAAGGTTTCCTCGTGCGCATATCCCGCCGAGGCGGCGATCCTGGACAAGAGGCGCGACGAGACAATCGAATTGGCGAACACGACGGCGGGATGCGGAGTGCCGGCACCCTCACCACGGACGTCTGTTGCTGCCGCCTCGGCCACCAGCCGGGCCGCGATGTGTGCCCCCAGCAGCGCGCCCACCTCATCTCCGCGCAGCATGCGCCACGCCCCCGTGTCAGGATCCTTTGCCGCCACTGCGGCGCGATCGGCGTCCGGATCGTTCGCCAGCACAATATCGGCATCCAGGCGCTCGGCGGTTTCCAGCGCCAGGTCCAACGCGCCGGGTTCTTCCGGGTTGGGAAAGCTGACCGTGGGGAAGTCGGGATCAGGGTAGGCCTGTTCCGCCACGAGGGTGACGTCGGCAAAGCCGGCGGCGTTCAGCACCGCCACGGCTGTTGCGCCGCCGACCCCATGCATCGGCGTGAGGACAACCCGCAGGTCACGGGACGGAAAACGGGCAGGGTCGGCAAGAGTCGCCGTCGCGCGGCGATAGTCTGCCGCTACGGATGGTTCCAGAACGGTCCAGCCGTCCGGGGCCAACGCGATGGACTCCAGCGCGCCCACCCCGTTAATCCGTGCCGCAATTCCGGCGTCGTAGGGCGCCGCGATCTGTGCACCCCGGCCGCTTTCCTCCACAGCATGGCGGCCCAGGTACACCTTGTAGCCGTTGTCCTGCGGCGGATTGTGGCTGGCGGTGACCATCACGCCGCCGTCACAATCCAGGGCCCGCACGGCGAAAGCGAGCAGGGGGGTGGGCAGCGCTGACGGCATCAGGAAAGTTTCAATGCCAGCAGCGGTGAAGATGGCGGCTGTTTCCTCGGCGAAGATGTCTGAGTTGTAGCGGGCGTCATAGCCCACGACGGCGCGTGGCCGGGTTCCGGGCGCAGTGTCACCAACGGCATCAACCAGGAAGGCGGCGAGGCCGGCGGCTACACGGCGCACCACTATGCGGTTCATCCGGTTCGGCCCGGGGCCCAAGGACGCGCGAAGGCCTGCTGTGCCGAACTGCAGCGTACCGCGGAAGCTGTCAGTCAGTTCCTGCAAAGCGCCAGGGGATCCGTCCTCCGAAAGCCGCAGCAACTCGGTGAGCGCAGCGGCGGTGGCGGGATCCGGATCTTTGGCTGCCCAGTCACGGGCTCGGCTGAACAAGGAAGCGGCATCGGAGGACGTCATGCGGTCAACGCTATCGTCATTGCTGCCGGACGGCCCCGGAACACTCGCCGATACGGTGGAACCAGCGAAATCCTTTATGCCGATTTTCCGGTAGTGTCACGAATGTGAAACTGGGGCAGGGGGTTGAATGGGGGCTGCACAGCTGCGTCAATATGTCCTGGACGCCTGCGGGCGAGGCGGTGAGCAGCGCCCGGCTGGCGGAGTTTTATAAACTTCCGGCTGCGTACCTGAACAAGCAGCTGCAGGCGCTGGTGCGGGCCGGAATTCTTACTTCGGTGTCCGGCCCACGGGGAGGCTTCTCCTTGGCGCGGCGTCCGGAAAAGATTTCAGTCCTCGATGTGGTCCTTGCCATCGAAGGGAACGACGCTGCATTCCGCTGCGAAGGCATCCTGAGGGACGCCCCCGGCGGGAGCATGGACGCCGACTATGCGCGCACGTGCCTAATTTCGCAGACCATGCGCCACGCCGAAGTCACCTGGCGGACGGAGCTGTCCCGGCAAAGCATTGCCGGAATCGCACAATCCATCGAGC
>JBKJVX010000040.1:0-21241 GCA_046717065.1 Arthrobacter sp.
AACCGCCCCCTGTTCTTGGCCAGAAATGCGAAGACACTGCCCGGAGCCAACAACTCTCCGGCCAGTGCCTCCACATCCAAATACCCGCGTTGTGCGTCCTCGCGTCCCTGCATAAGACCAGTCTTAATCACCAGCCTCACCAGTCCAGCCGACGCGCCTAAACCAGCAGATATTTCAGCAGTCTCCTAGGCCGTTAGGCGGGGCGGCATCCAGTCCAGGAGCGGGGACGGCACCTAGCTCTTAGGTGCAGTGCCGTGCCTCGGTTTTAGGGCGGGGGAGGGAGTAACTCCTTCCCCCCTTCCTATGCCGTCCAGCACATCAAGAACTGCCTCTACTGATGAGGTCTTCGCTTCCCAGCCCAGGATCCGGCGGGCCCGGCCGGTGTCCATTACTGGTATCCCCGCCGCCATCTCAACCCAGCCGGAGTCGGTCGGTATCAGCCGGAGCCGCCAGGCCAGGCCCACGGCTTTGTGGAGCAGGCCCATGGGTATGGGGAGGATTCTTTGAGCCCGCACAATCCGGGCAAGTTCCTGGGGTGTGAGTACCGGCTCCGCTGCAATATTGAAGGGCCCGGAAGCCCGCTGGTCGATGACCCGCCAGTAGGCTTCAGCCACGTCGTCCGCGTGGACAGCCTGGAAAATCAGGTTGTCCGGAGCGGGCAGCAGCGGAAGCCAGGGCCTTCCTGGCAGGAGCCGGGGAATGAGGGGTCCAAGGAAATACCTGCCGATCTCACTCCCGGCGCCCCGCTGGAAGATGAGCCCGGGGCGAAGTCGTGCGACGGCGATGCCTGGCTCAGCTGCCGCAAACTCGTCCAGGAGCTTTTCCTGCGCCGCCTTGTGCCGGCTGTAATGCGAGCCCGCCATGCCCTGCGCAGGCCAGGACTCATCCGAGCGCCGGTCCTTGGGGGCTTTGCTGTAGACGCCGATTGATGAAGCACAGACGACCTGTTTGACGCCGGCCTTCCGAGCGGCTTCCAGCATATTCGCTGTTCCAGTGACGTTGGTCCGGTACAGCTGGTCCAGGTCCCGGTTCGGTTGAATCTGCCACGCCAGATGGACCACGGAATCCACTCCAGCCAGGGCCGATTCCAGCTTTGGGCGGTCGCCTTCAAGCCCCACGTCCAATGTGTGCCACTCCACGCCCGCGTAGGGCGCCCGGGACGTGTCCGGCAAGCGTCTGCTGATCCCCGTCAGGTGCAGGCTTCCCGGCTTCCTGGACAGCTGGCCCTGCAGGTTCCGCAGCAAGGCTGTTCCTGCATTTCCACTGGCTCCGATAACGGCGATGCGCATGACAAAGACTCCTTGGCAGGGGGTGTGCGTTCGTCTTACATGCCGAGCCTAGTGCCGCGAAGGATTGTTTTATAAGCAACCTTATGATTTCCTATGGCTAAGTCTTGCCGCAGGCTTTCGGAACCAGACCGAGGGAACCAACGACAATGCCCGAATCTTTCGCCGCGCTTGCCGTGGACGTTACGCCTGTCCTTGAGCCGTGCCCGGAACCTTCGAAGGGCAGCCGCTCCGCCGCCACGGCGGGGCGGTTGCGGGAAACCTTCGAAAATGACCTTGTCCTGAGCTACCTGGACCTTGCCGAAGCCCTGGCTGCCCGCTTCGAAGCCAGGGGCCGGGAACGGGCAGACCTGAACCAGGTGGCGTATCTCGGCCTGGTCAAGGCCGCCCGCGGCTTCGACCAGACCAAGGGGGAAAGCTTTCCCGCCTACGCCGCTCCAACCATCGCAGGCGAGTTGAAGCGATACCTGCGTGACCGCACGTGGGTGGTCCGGCCGCCCCGGCACATCCAGGACCTTCGCACCAGGATGTTCCGGGTAGAGCCGGAGCTCGTGCAGTCCCTGGGCAGGAATCCCAGCGTGGCCGAGTTGGCCACGGAGCTGGGGGCGGATGCTGCCGAGGTGCAGGAAGCCATCTCGGCGTCCAGCAGCATGCATCCGGACTCCCTGGACGCGGCGAACGTCCACAGTGACGCTCCCTCGATTGGCGATTTGCTCGCTTGCCCTGAGACGCCCTTGGAGCGGCTTGAGGACCTGGCCTGCCTGCGGGAGGCCATGCAGGACCTGGATGCCGCGGACAGGGAATTGCTTTACCGCCGCTATTTCTGTGAGGAGACCCAGGTTCAGTTGGGGAAGCGGCTGGGGATGTCGCAGATGCAGGTTTCGCGCCGGCTGGCACGGGTCCTCGTTGAACTCCAGCGCAGGCTTTTGAGCAGTACCCAGGGAGACGGCGGCCGTGAGGAGCAGGAGCGCCCCACCGGGTCCACCGCTTCTGTAGGCCCTGCCTGCCGTGCCGCCGGCACCGGAGCGGCCAGCAAGAAATCGGCCCGCCGGAGCGGCCCGCGGGCCAGGAGCAGATAGCCCTGCAAAGCCATCGATAAGCCCCAGGAAGAGGCTCCAGACGGGCCGGTTGCAACATCAGCGGAGGTATCTTGCCTGTTCAAACCGCTGACACAGCACGGACGGAATGACGAGAAAAGCAGCAGCCCCTGTTTAGGAGCAGCAGCAGTGGGGAACAGGGAGGATATGGGAAGCTCCGTATCCTCCAAGCTCCGCGCTGTGCTGTTCGACCGGGACGGGACCCTGGTGGTCGACGTGCCCTACAATGGCGACCCCAGCCTGGTCACACCAATGCCCGGTGCCAAGGCGGTCCTGGATGCACTTCGTGCCGATGGCATAGCAACCGGAGTCATCAGCAATCAGTCGGGAATCGCCCGCGGCCTGATCACCGCCGCCAACGTGGCGGACGTCAACGCCCGGGTTGAAGAACTCCTGGGCCCCTTTGACGTGTGGGAGGTGTGTCCGCACTCCGAACAGGACGGCTGTGACTGCCGCAAGCCTGCGCCGGGGATGGTGCAGAGCGCCTGCCGCAAGCTGGGCATCCAGGAATCAGAGGCGGCGCTGATCGGCGACATCGGTGCTGACGTCCTTGCCGCCGAAGCCGCCGGAGCAACCGGCGTCCTGGTACCAACGCCGGTGACCCGGGCCGAGGAAGTAGCCGAGGCTCAGCTCGTGGCCCGGAACCTGGCAGAGGCCGTTTCGCTGCTGTCGGAGCGGCCCTGATGGGCAGCGTCCTGGTAGCACGCCTGGACAGTATGGGCGACGTTCTCCTGGCAGGACCCGCCGTGCGGGCCGCGGCGAACGGACGGTTCCCGGACGGCAGCCAGCCAAACCACGTGGTGATGCTCTGCGGCAGGCAGGGCGAGGCGGCTGCGGGTATGTTGCCGGGCGCCGCGGAGGTCTACAGCTGGGACAGCCCCTGGATCATGAATCCTGCGCCCAGGATGTCCGGCCCGCACGCTGACAGGCTGATTGAGTATGTTCGGAATTCCAGGATCACCGAAGCGGTCATCCTCACCTCCTTCCACCAGTCACCCCTGCCGCTCGCCCTGCTTCTCCGGCTGGCCGGTGTTGAACGAATCACCGGTGCCTCCACCGATTACGCCGGCTCGTTGCTGGATGTCCGGCTCAAGCCGGGCGAAGACTTCCCTGAGGACCAGCCCGAGGCGGAACGCGCGCTCGGCATCGCGGAGGCGGGAGGATTCCGCCTCCCGGCAGGAGACGACGGAAAACTCCGCCTCACGTCCGTCCCCAACGTCCGCGGACTGGTGGGTGAGGAACCCTACGTGGTGGTCCACCCGGGGGCCGCCGTCCCCGCCAGGGCCTGGCCGCCGCTGCACCACGCGGCCGCCGTCGAACTTCTCCAGGGCGCGGGCCACCGCGTTGTGGTGACCGGCGGTCCCGGAGAGACTTCGCTGACTGCCACCGTCGCCGGGCCATCCGCACTCGACCTTGGCGGGCGGACGGACCTCCATACCCTCGCTGGAGTCATGGCGGGGGCCGACGCCGTAGTCACCGGCAACACCGGTCCCGCCCACCTCGCGGCAGCAGTGGGCACGCCCGTTGCGTGCCTCTTTTCGCCGGTTGTGCCGGCCATCCGCTGGGCGCCCTACGGAGTATCACTTGAGCTGCTCGGCGACCAGAACGCCGCCTGCCGGATGACCCGGGCCCGTGTCTGCCCCGTCCCGGGCCACCCCTGCCTTGACTCCGTTTCACCTGAGGAAGTGGTGGCGGCCGTAGAACGCCTGATCGGCGGAGTCAGCTCCTTCAGTACCCACGTCAGTACCCGTAGAAAGGCCCGCAACAGATGAGAATCCTGCTCTGGCATGTCCACGGTTCCTGGACGGACGCCTTTGTCCGCGGCCGTCATGAGTACCTCCTTCCCGTCCTCCCGGAAGGTGGTGCCTGGGGGCTTGGCCGTGCCGGCAGGGACTGGCCGGCGTCCGTGCGGGAGGTGGACCTGGCGGCGCTGGACGCCGACGCCGTTGACGCCGTCGTTCTTCAACGCCCCGAGGAAATTGACGAAGTTGTCCGTCTGCTGGGCCGGCGGCCCGGCGTTGACCTGCCCGCTGTGTACCTTGAGCACAACACCCCCAAGGGCGATTTCCCTTTCACACGGCATCCGCTCGCGGACCAGCACAGCATCCCCCTGGTGCATGTCACCCATTTCAATAAGCTGGCCTGGGACAACGGGTCAGCCCGCAGCCTGGTGATCGAACACGGAATTCCGGACCCGGGGCAGCTTTATACAGGGGAGCTGCCGGAGCTGGGCGTGGTGGTGAACGAGCCCATCCGCCGGGGGCGTGTCACCGGGACGGACCTGCTGCCCGCCTTCGCCTCCGTAGCGCCGCTGCAGGTCTTCGGCATGAAAACCGAAGGCCTGGCTGCCGCCGCCGGGATTGACGGGTCCCGGCTGGCAGCCCGCGGCGACCTCCAGACCCGGGAACTGCACCGGGAACTGGCCCGCTGCCGCGTCTATGTGCATCCCATGCGCTGGACCTCCCTGGGCTTGTCCCTGCTCGAAGCCATGCACCTGGGGATGCCGGTGGTCGCCCTGGCAACCACCGAAGCGCCGCGGGCGGTGCCTCCGGAGGCCGGCGCAGTTTCCGCCGATATCGATGAGCTGCTCCGCTGTGCACGGCGGCTGGTCAACAATCCGGATGAAGCCCGACGGCGGGGCGTTGCCGCCCGCGAGGCGGCATTGGAACGCTACAGCCTGGGCAGGTTCCAGGACCGCTGGGACGAGCTCCTGGCGGACCTGGGCGGCCGGCTCCGGCACTCCGACAACGAACGCCTGGACAGGAAGATCCTTGTTCCGGCGGGAGAGAGGAAGACCCCATGAAAATCTCCATGATTTCCGAGCACGCCAGTCCGCTGGCGGCATTGGGCGGGGTGGACGCCGGCGGGCAGAACGTGCACGTTGCCGCGCTGTCCGAAGCCCTTGCCAAGCGTGGCCACCATGTCACCGTCTACACGCGCAGGGATGCAACGGAGCTCCCGGCCAGGGTCAGCGTGGGGCGCCGCCTGGAGGTGGTCCACGTGGACGCCGGCCCGGCGTGCCATGTCCCCAAGGACGAACTGCTGCCCTACATGGGAGAACTTGCCGACGGCGTGACCAGGGACTGGGGCCAGCGGCCGCCGGACGTGGTGCACGGGCATTTCTGGATGTCCGGCGTCGCCGCCCTGGACGCAGCCCGGCGGCCGGACCAGGGCTACCGGGTGCCTGTCATCCAGACCTTCCACGCACTGGGGACTGTCAAGCGGCGGCACCAGGGCGCAGAGGACACCAGCCCTGCGGAGCGGCGCTGGCTGGAGCCCGGCGTCGGCCGTTCAGCGGACCGGATCGTCGCCACCTGCTCCGATGAGGTCTTCGAGCTCAAGGCCATGGGAATCACCACGGGGAAGATCTCCATCGCGCCCTGCGGCGTTGACCTGGGCTTCTTTTCCGCTGAGGGTCCCGCCGCGGCCAGGAAGCGTACCCACCGCATCCTCTCGGTGGGCCGCCTGGTGCCGCGCAAGGGCGTGGACCTGGTGATCCGGGCGCTTCCGTACCTGCGCGAGGCGGGTTTTGACGACGTCGAACTCCTGATTGTGGGCGGCGGCGGAGACTCCGGTGCGCTCCATGCCGACCCCGAGGTGCGCCGACTGATGGACCTGGCAGCGGAACTTGGCGTCACGGACCAGGTGAGCCTGCAGGGCCAGGTGTCCCGCGGTGAGATGCCCGGGATCTTCCGCAGCGCCCACGCCGTGGTGTGCGCACCGTGGTACGAGCCGTTCGGCATCGTCCCGCTGGAGGCCATGGCCTGCGGCGTCCCCGTCGTTGCTGCCGCAGTGGGCGGCCTCCGGGACACAGTGGTGGACCACGGAACGGGCCTGCACGTGCCGCCACGGGACCCCGAAGCGATCGCATCGGCGCTCGCCCTGCTGCTTGAGAACTCCACCCTGCGGGCGGAGCTTGGCAGCGCAGGCAAGAAGCGTGCCCGCACCCGGTATTCCTGGGACCGGGTGGCGGCCGAAACTGAAAAGGCCTATCAGTTGGCCGTGGCCGGTGCTTCCGCCGGTGTTGTCCCGATGGAAGGAGCGGCACTGTGACTGCGGAATCGTCCCTGCGCGAGGCAGACCTGCGAACTTTGGCAACGCCTGCCGCGTTGCCCGAGGTGCTGCCAAGTGCCACTTTTGTGGACCCGGCCAGTGCAGATGCGGTCCGTATCCACCTGGACAACGTGGTACCGGCGCTCGATTCGCTGCGGAGCCAGTCCGGCCGGCTTGCGGCCTGGGGCGTGGAAATGGCCCAGCGCCTGCTCCGCGGCCAGCGGCTGCTTGCCGCCGGCAACGGCGGTTCAGCAGCGGAGGCCCAGCACCTCACCGCGGAACTGGTGGGCAGGTTCGACGGCGAGCGGGTTCCGTTTTCTGCCATTTCCCTGCACGCGGAGTCATCTGCGGTGACGGCCATCGCCAACGATTACGGCTACGACGACGTCTTTGCCCGCCAGGTGCGGGCGCATGGCCGGTCCGGGGACGTGCTGATACTGCTGTCCACCAGCGGCAAGAGCCCCAACCTGCTGCGGGCCGCCGAGGTTGCGGCCCGCCTTAATGTGACCACCTGGGCACTCACGGGAGCCGGACCCAATCCGTTGGCCGACGCCTGCGACCAGGCCGTCATGATCGACGCCCTCAACGCCAATGCCCAGGAGGGCCATTTGATCGCCCTCCACGCGATCTGCCGCGCCTTCGACCTGGAAGTGGCCCGGCGCAGCTCAACGGATGTTGGCCTGCAAGACCTGGCCCTGCAGAAGGGGGGTGGCAGGGCATGAGGATCGTCGTCGTTGGTGATGTGATGCTGGACGTGGACCTGTCCGGCGAGGCCACGCGGCTGAGCCCGGACGCACCCGTCCCGGTAGTGGATGTTTCCGGGGTCAAGCGCCGTGCCGGCGGAGCAGGGCTGGTGGCCCGGATGCTTGCCGGGGACAACTGGCCCGTCACGCTGGTGACGGTCCTGGGCGATGACGACGCCGGCCGGCAGCTTGAGGCCCACCTCGCCGGAGTGCGGCTCGTGGCAGGTCCAAGCGGCCATGCCTCGCCCGTCAAGACCCGAGTGCGGGCAGGATCGCATCCGGTGGTCCGGTTCGACCAGGGCTGCGAGAAGGCTCCCGTTCCCGATGTCAGTCCCGCCATGCTCCGCGAGGTGGAGAAGGCGGGCGTGATCATCGTTGCCGACTACGGCCGGGGACTGGCGGCCAACCCGCAGCTCCGCGAGCTCCTTGCCCGGCTCGCCGGTCACGTGCCCATCGTCTGGGACCCGCACCCGGCCGGGCCGGACCCGGTGCCGGGAGTCGCCGTCGTTACGCCCAACCTGTCCGAGGCCCGGAAAGCCGTGCAGTCGCGCGGCCGGAAACAATACCGCGCCCCGCAGGATGTCGCGTCTCGGGACGGCGGGAACACTGCTGCGGGCGATCCGGCCGCAGAGGCCGGCGCGGTCCTGTTGGAGGAATGGGGCAGCCGCGCTGTCCTGGTCACCAAGGGTGAACAGGGCGCCGTCCTGTGCCGGCGTGACCAGGGCCCCCAGTCTGTTCCCGCGCCCCGGGTGGAAGCCGGTGATCCCTGTGGTGCCGGTGACCGGCTCGCGGCGAGCCTCGCCGTACACCTTCTGGCAGGCCGGGACCTTGCCGAAGCCGCGGAACTTGCCGTCCATGACGCCGCCGATTTCCTCGCCAACGGCGGGGTGTCCGCCCTTCCCGATGGCGGCGGGGAGCCCGCGCAGCCAAAGCCCCGGGTCAACGATCCCCTGCTGCTGGCCCGCGCCGTGCGGGAAACCGGCGGCAAGGTAGTGGCCACCGGCGGGTGCTTCGACCTGCTGCACGCCGGGCACGTCCGGTCACTGGCCGCCGCCCGTGAGCTGGGGGACTGCCTGATCGTCTGCCTGAACTCGGACGATTCCGTGCGGCGGCTGAAGGGTCCGGAGCGTCCGATCATTGGCCAGCACGACAGGGCCGAACTGCTCTTAGCCATGGAGTGCGTGGACGCCGTGATGGTCTTCGACGAAGACACACCGGAGGCAGCCCTCGAACGCCTTCGCCCCGACATCTGGGTCAAAGGCGGCGACTACAAGGGTGCCAGCCTGCCCGAGGCCAGCCTGGTGGAGAGCTGGGGCGGCCGTTGCCTCACCGTGCCGTACCACCCGGCCCGTTCCACCACAGGCCTGGCCGACGCCCTCGCAAAGGTCAGCTGAACCCGGGTGGGCTAAACCGCCTGGTCATGCCCGCCCAACCCAAGTTTTGTATTCCCCGTTGAAAGGAACACCATGACTGCAGAATCAAACACACCCGGCCGCGTGCTCGTGACCGGAGGTGCCTCCGGACTGGGGGCCGCCGTCGTCGACGCCGTTCTGAAGGCGGGCGGTACCCCGGTGGTCCTGGACCGCGATATCAGCAACGTGTCCGCCGTGAAGGCCTTTGAAGTGGATGTCTCGGACCGGCAGGCAGTGGAGGCCGCCGTACGCGAAGCCGCGGAATCCCTCGGTGGACTTGAGGCAGTGGTCACGGCCGCCGGCATCGACCGCTGCGGCAAGCTCGCCGACGTCGAGGCCACGGAGTGGGAGAAGGTCATAGGCGTGAACCTGATGGGCACGGTATCCGTGGTGCGCGCAGCGCTGCCGTACCTGAAGTCCTCGCACGGCCGGGTGGTGACTGTCGCTTCCACCTTGGGCAAGCGCGCCGTGGCCGACGCAACGGCGTACTGCGCATCCAAGTTTGGTGTGGTGGGATTCAGCCACGCGCTGGCTGCCGAGACCGGCGGGGAAATCGGCGTGACCACCATGATCCCCGGCGGCATGAAGACGCGCTTCTTCGACGACCGCACCGAGCAGTACAAGCCCCAGGACGATTCGCGGCTCAACGACCCCAACAACGTGGCCCAGGCCATCCTCTTCGCGCTGTCCCAGCCCACCGGGTGCGAGGTCCGCGAGATGCTGATCTGCCACGAGGAAGAGGGCTCCTGGCCCTAAACCCCAATACGACCAGGCCGGAACCGACGGGAGGAATCTCATGCCCACCATTGCCACAGAAACGACTGCACGCCCGGAAGCCGCCGACAGCAACGGCATCACCATCCGGAATCCACGAACCGGTGACGTCCTTTGGACTGTGCCGGAGGCCGAACCGGAAGCAGTGTCCCAGGCGGTAGAGGTGGCCCGGAGCGCTGCGGCGGACTGGGCTTCCACTGCGCCGGCCGAGCGGGGTGCGGCACTGCGTGCTGCGGCAAAAGCGCTCGCTGCAGCGGCCCGGGAGCTCGCGGAACTCAACGCCAGTGAAACGGGGCGGCCGGTGGAGGAATCGCTCGCCGGCATCGGCGCAGGGGTTTCCACGCTGGAACAGTACGCGGAGCTGGGGCCCGTCCACCGCGGCCACAGCCTGCGGGGCAACCGGCTTGCCTCCGATTACACCGTGGCCGAGCCCCGCGGCGTGGCCGTCCTGCTGACCCCGTGGAACGATCCTGTTGCGGTGGCATGCGGCCTGATCGGCGCCGCGCTGGCCACCGGCAACACCGTGGTGCACAAACCTAGCGAGCGGTGCCCGCGGCTGGGTGAGGCTCTGGGCGAAATCCTGGCGCCAGCCTTTCCGCCCAGAGTTTTCCAGACGATTTCGGGCGGCGCCGGCGTCGGTGCACTTCTGGCCCAGTCCGGGGTGGACGTCATTGCGCACGTGGGCTCGAGTGCGGCCGGTGCCCGGATCGCCAGGGCCGGAGCGCTGACGGGTGCCCACGTCATCCGGGAGAACGGTGGAAATGATCCGCTGCTGGTGGACCGGGACGTTGACCCGCTATGGGCGGCCGGGCAGGCGGCGATTGGTGCTTTCAGCAACAGCGGCCAGATCTGCGTAGCCGTTGAGCGGATTTACGTCCATGAGGACATCGCCGCAGAGTTCTGCGCAGCCTTGGAAACCGAAGCAGCGATGCGCAACGGCAACGGAACTGTGGCCCCGCTGGTGGACCTGAGGATGCGCGACGAGGTCCACGCCCAGGTGCGCGACGCCTTGAGCCAGGGTGCGCATGCCGTGGAGGGCGGTGCCCTCCCGGACGGCCCGGGCTCCTTCTACCCCGCCACCGTGCTGCTTGAATGCACGGACCGGATGCAGGTCATGACCGAGGAAACCTTTGGACCGGTTGCCCCCGTGCAGGTGGTGAAATCGTTCGATGACGGGCTCCGCCTGGCATGCAGCGGCAGGTACGGCCTGGCTGCCACCGTTCTCAGCAACAACATCGCCCACATCCAGCGGGCAGTCGCTGCCCTCCCGGTCGGAACGGTGAAGATCAACGAAGTCTTCGGCGGCGCCCCCGGCGGTGCTGCCCAGCCGCGCGGCGAAAGCGGCGCGGGCTTCGGCTACGGCCCGGAACTCCTGGACGAGTTCACCCGGGTGAAGGTGGTGCACATTGCCGCGCCGCCGGCTGCAGCCCCTGACCCGGCGGCGGATGCGGAATCCGCGACTGAACAGCAGGACGAGTCATGAGTCTGTCACCAGAGAACCTGCCTGCCGACCTCCCGGTTGAGCCTGCCGACGTGGACCTTTCCAGCCAGCGGGCGCTCTCCGACTGGCTGCCAGGGCGACTGGCCGCGGAAGAGCCGGCGATCCTGGTAATCGGCGACCTGATGCTGGACGGCTGGTGGAGCGGCAGCATCGAACGGCTGTGCCGGGAAGCCCCTGCCCCGGTAGTGGACGTGCAAACCCGGGAGTCCGTTCCCGGCGGGGCCGCCAATACCGCCATGAACCTGGCAGCCCTCGGTGCCCGGGTGTCCGTGGCAGGCATCATCGGAACCGACGACGCCGGCGTAGACCTGCGCAGCCAGCTGGTGGATGCAGGCATCGATGTCAGCCACCTGCACAGCCACCCGGACATGGTGACCACCACCAAGATCCGCATCAGCAGCGGCGGGCAGGTGATGCTCCGCATCGATGACTCTGCCAAGGCGGTGCCGGCCGAGGCGCTGGCCGCGCTGGCTGCTTCCGTGCGTGCCGCCGTCCACCAGCAGGACGCCGTGCTGGTCTGCGATTACGGCAACGGGGTGTTGGCGGATCCGGTCCGGGCCAGCCTGGTGGATGCCCTCGCCGGCCCCGCTGCCAGCGGGGACCGTCCGCTGCTGGTGGTCGATTCGCACGACCCCCGGCCCTGGGCGCCGCTCCGCCCGGACCTGGTAACCCCGAACGCGCAGGAAACGGCTCGCATGCTGGACCTGCGGCTTCCCGACGGGCAGGTCAGGGTGGCCGAGGTAAGCAAACACGCCGATGCCCTGCTGGAAGCCACGGGCGCAGGTGCCGTGGTGGTCACCCTGGACCGCGACGGCACCGTCCTGCTAAGGCCCGACGGCGTGACGCACCGTACGTGGGCCCGCCCGGCCGCGGAAAAGCAGGCCTCCGGTGCCGGCGACACGTTCGTGGCGGCGCTGACCCTGGCGCGCGCCGCCGGGCTGCCGTTGACGGCGAGCCTGGACCTGGCGCAGTCGGCCGCGGACGTGGTGGTGCACCAGCCGGGCACGTCCGTTTGCAGTACAGGCCAGCTCAGCCGGTACCTCAAGGCCTTCGCCGACACTGCCCTGGGTGCGGACGAGCTGCAACGGCAGTTGGAGCTGCACCGGGGCCAGGGCCAGCGCATCGTGCTGACCAACGGCTGCTTCGACGTGCTGCACAGCGGCCACACCCGCTACCTCAACCAGGCGAAACAGCTGGGGGACGTGCTGGTGGTGGCGCTTAACAGCGACGACTCGGTCCGCAGGCTTAAGGGCGCCGGCCGTCCCATCAACGGGGTGGCGGACCGCGCCGCGGTGGTGGCGGCACTGAGCTGCGTGGATTACGTGACCGTCTTCGACACTCCCACCGCGGCCCCGCTCATCACGCAGCTCCGGCCCGAGGTTTATGCCAAGGGCGGGGACTACACCCCGGAAATGCTCGCCGAGACACCGGCAGTGGAGGAGTACGGCGGCCGGGTGGCCATCCTGGACTACGTGGCAGAACGGTCCACCACTGCCGTGGTCAAGCGGATCCGGGAGGGCGAAGGGGCTGTGCCTGGCAGCTGAGGTGCGGAGCCCCGGGATGCTGAAACCAATTAGGGTTGCAGTATGACTGAAGCGCGGCACAGGTAATGGCAAAACGCGGCAGGTCAGGTGGCCGGAACGGAATGCGCCCGGTGGCAGGAGTGGTGGAGGTTCCCGCTGGAGCCCGGCCCAGTGGACCACTTGAAGGCGTCTATTACATTGACACCGGGGACTGCGAGCTGATCGCGGACCAGGACAACTCCACCGGCTGGCTCCTGAAGATCAACGGCGTGATGAGTTCCCACATCGACCTCGCCGACCCGCTGTTCCTGGACTTCGAGTACATGCGCTGGATGGCGGCGCTGATCGAGTCGCGCTGGCCGCCGTCGGGAACGGCGGGAACCAGGCCGAAGCTCCGCGGTTTGCATCTGGGCGGCGGCGCCTGCTCGCTGGCCCGCTACTGCCACGCTGTCTATCCCGATGCCCGGCAGGTGGTGGTGGAGCTGGACGGCAAGCTGGCCGAGTACGTCCGCGGCTGGTTCGACCTGCCCAAGGCGCCGCTGCTTCGCCTGCGGGTGGGGGAGGCCCGCGAGGTCACCGAGACCCTGACTGCCGAGACACGGGACTTCATCGTCCGGGACGTTTTCGCCGGTGCCCTGACCCCGCGCCCGCTGACCACGGCCGAGTTCACCCGGCACGCCAGGCGGGTCCTCGCCCCCGGCGGGCTGTACGTGGTGAACTCCGGGGATGCGCCGGACCTGAGGAACGCCAGGCAGGACGCCGCCACCATTGCGTCTGCCTTTAAGCACACCGTGATCATCGCGGACCCGGCCATGCTCAAGGGCCGCCGCTACGGAAACATGGTCATGGCCGGCAGCGATACCCCGTTCGCTGACGACCCCCAACTTGCGCGCCGGCTCCTGGGCGGCGCCGTTCCGGCGCACCTGTGGGAAGACGCCCAGGTGCGGGCCTTTGCGGCCGGATCACCGGTGCGGCACGACCCGCCCGGTAATTAGCTCAATCACCGGAACCCCGGCCCAGCAGCTTCTCCCGGTGCTCCGCCATCTGTTCCCGCAGCGCGTGCACTACCGCCGCCACCGCAGGCCGCCGCAGCGAGTCCGGCCGGAGCACCATCCAGTACGGCAGCAGCTCGGCGATTTCTGAGGGCAGCAAGCGGACCAGGTCATCGTGGAGGTCGCCCATAAAGCAGGGCAGGAAACCGATGCCCGCCCCGGCGCGGGTTGCCTCCACGTGGACAAAGACGTTGGTGGAGGTGAGGCCGTCGCGCATCCCCGGGACCAGGCGGCGGGGCGCGTCAAGGTCATCCACCTGCAGCATGGAATCGACGAAGTAGACAAGCGGGTGTTCGTTGAGTTCGGCCACAGAGGCGGGCGTGCCGTGCTCCTCCAGGTAGGCGCGCGAGGCATACATGCCCAGCATGTAGTCACCCAGCCGCACGGCCTCGGCCCGGTGCACTTGCGGTTCGCCCACCACCACTTCAATGTCCAGTCCGGAGCGCTGCTGCAGCGCCCGCCGGGTCATGGTCACCACCTCAACGCTCAGCCCCGGATGATCGCGGCGCAGCCGGGCGACGGCCGGGGCGGCGATATAGGCGCTGAAGCCATCTGTCGCCGTCATACGGACGACGCCGGTAATCGGGTCGGGTGCCTTCCCGGCCGCTCCCAGCGTGCCCACCACCGCTTCCACCTGTTCGGCGACCTGCACGGCCCGGGTTCCGAGGTCAGTCAGTTCCCACCCTCCGGTGGCACGCGCCAGGACCCGGCCGCCGAGCGCCTTCTCAAGGGCTGCTATCCGGCGGGAGACGGTGGTGTGGTTGAGCCCCAAGGCCTGCGCCGCCGTCGTGTACTTAGCGGAGCGGGAAACCGCGAGCAGTACCAGCAAGTCATCGGGGTTGGCTTTCATATCTGCAATTCTGCATGCACTTGGTGCTTGATTAGTCATTGAAGGTGCATGTCTGTGCAGTAATACTCAGTGGGAAACACCCGAGGGGATTGCTATGGAAAACACTTGGAATGGCCGCAAGGCATTGGTCACCGGCGGTGCAAGCGGCATCGGCGCCGCCTGCGTCCGGGAACTGGCCGCCCGTGGAGCGAAAGTGGTGGTGGCCGACGTCGACGCCGCCGGCGCCGCCGAGCTCGCCGACGAGGTGGGCGGCACCTCCTGGGCTGTTGACCTGCTGGACGTTGACTCGCTCGCCACGCTGAGCCTGGACTGCGACATCCTGGTGAACAACGCCGGGATCCAGCGCATCAGTCCCATTGAGGAATTCGACCCGGTGGAGTTCCGCCGGATCATCGCCCTGATGCTGGAGGCGCCGTTCCTGCTGATCCGGGCCGCCCTGCCGCACATGTACACCAGCGGGTTCGGCCGGATCATCAACCTGTCCTCCGTGCACGGCATCCGGGCCTCGCCGTTCAAGAGCGCCTATGTTTCGGCTAAACACGGCCTGGAAGGGCTCAGCAAGGTCACAGCGCTCGAAGGCGGGGACCATGGGGTGACCTCCAACTGCATCAACCCGGGATATGTGCGCACGCCCCTGGTGGAGAAGCAGCTCGCGGACCAGGCCCAGGTGCACGGCATACCGGAGTCCGAGGTGCTGGCCAAGGTCATGCTCACCGAGTCGGCCATCAAGCGACTGGTGGAGCCTGAGGAAGTCGCTTCCCTGGTCGCCTGGCTGGCTTCGGACCACGCCGGCATGGTGACCGGCGCCAGCTACACCATGGACGGCGGCTGGTCGGCGCGGTAGTTCCGCCCGTGGAGGCATGGAGTTTTTGTCCAGATATGCAGGGCTGAACGCTGGTGAAGTCTGCACATCTGGACAAAAACTCAATCCAGCTTTTTGAGCTGCCGGTGGTCGTAGAAGAAGACGCCCTCGGCGGTGTCCACCCCCGCGGACAAGCCCTGCAGGAACACCACCACTCCCTCACGGCGGCCCTTGAAGGGATCGTCTGCCACTACTGCGTCACCGATCCTGTAAGGGGACCGTGGGGCGAAGGGCCTAACGACGCGGCTCCACGTTTGTGCCGCGGCGGAGGCCAAGGTTACCGGCTGTCCCATGCTGGACAGGTCCTGGACAAGAGGTTTGACCATGCGTACCAACTCCTTGCGGGCGGCAAGCCGCCCACTGGCGGTGCAGGTAAACCGGAACGCTCCCAGCGGAGGGCGGCCCTCCCGTTCCGGCTGGCACCTTACGCCAAAGCTAGGCGCTATTCACACCAGTCACACCAGTAACATGTACTCATTTTTCTAAGGCCCCCATACTGGTTCCCGTTGATTACTTGGGGAGTGCCTGGTGAACCCTTCGGGTTGCTCCGATTATTCGGTCAAGGCTGCCTTTTGATGATGTCGTCAGCGTTCTCGAAAGCCCACGCCACCAACGGAACGAGCAGCGCGCTCAGCTCATAACCGCGCCCGGTCAGGCTGTAGTCCACCCGCGGCGGAATGACGGGCTGGGCCGTGCGCGTGACGAGGCCATCACGCTCCAAAGTCTTGAGGGTTTGGGCAAGCATTTTCTCGCTGATGCCTTCTGCCCGCCGCCGCAGGTCGCTCCAGCGCTGCTCGCCCTCGGACAGCGCCAGCAGGATCAGTACGCCCCATTTGCTGGTGATGTGGTCCAGGACCGTGCGGCTGGGGCAGCCGGCCGGGAAAACGCCGTCGGCAAGGGCAGCCGGAAGGGGTGCTGCATGGCCGGTAAGCCCTTGGGCACTAACTTTCATGTAAGTACCTTACCTGAAAGTGTGTACTCTCTTTCGGGAAGTATCTCGGGAAGGGTGTGGTTGTGCTCCCTGACAGACCCCGAATGGAAGGAAAATCATGACCATCGTTATCACCGGAGCAACCGGACAACTGGGCCGCCACGTCGTCGAGGCCCTGCTGGAGCGGAACGTTCCCGCCGGGGAGATCGTAGCCACGGGCCGTTCCGTCGAAAAGATCGCAGACCTCGCCGGACGCGGCGTCCAGGTCAGGACAATGGACTACTCCGATGCAGCGTCCGTCGCGGAGGCCTTGAAGGGCGCCCGCAAGGTGCTCCTCGTCTCGGGCAGCGAGGTGGGCCGGCGGGTGGAGCAGCACCGGACCGTCATCGAGGCGGCGAAGGCTGAGGGCGTTGAGCTGGTGGCGTACACCAGCATCGCTAACGCGGACACCACCGGGATGAAGCTGGCAGCCGAGCACCAGACAACGGAGGCCATCCTGCAGGAATCCGGCGTTCCGTTCGTGCTGCTGCGCAATGGCTGGTACCTCGAGAACTACACCGACCAGCTGCCCGGTACGCTCGCGCAGGGCACCATCGCAGGCAGCGCGGGAGAGGGGCGTGTCAGCGCAGCTTCCCGCGCAGACTACGCCCACGCGGCTGCTGCAGTGCTGGTTGCCGGGGACCAGGCCGGCAGGATCTACGAGCTGGGCGGCGATGAACCGTTCACCATGGCTGAGCTTGCGGCCGAGATCAGCGCCGCGGCGGGCAAGCACGTCTCCTATCAGGACCTCCCGCCGCAGGAATACGCCGGCATGTTGACCGGCTTCGGAGTGCCGGAGGCGTTCGCGGAAATCCTCGCCGACTCCGACCTGGGCATCGCCCGCGGTGACCTCCTGGTGAGCTCGGGCGACCTGCGAAAGCTGATTGGGCGCCCGGCCACTTCGTTGGCAGAGGCGGTTCGTTCGGCCGCTGCTACTCCCGCTCCATAGCAACTAGGACTTGGTGCCAGTTAGCGCCAAGGTCCCGCCAATGCCGATCATGATCGCCCCGCCGGTTGCCTCCATAGCTGAGACCCGGCGGGGCGACCGGGCAAACCATTGGCGGGCGGAACCTGCTGCTATTGCCCATAGGCTGTCCGAGACCAGTGCGATCGCAAGGAACACCACCCCCAGCGGCGCCAACTGGACCGGGATGGCGCCTGACGGGTAGTGGACAAACTGCGGCAGCACGGCCACGAAGAACACCACTGACTTGGGGTTGGTGACGCCAACCACCGGCGATGAGGATCACGGCTGCAAGCGCAAAGGCCAGCAGGCGGGAGAGTGGAACCAGGCCGGATCCCAGCTCCGGCAGGCGCTGGTTTAGCCTCCCGGAGTCCTGATACTTACTTGCTGCCGGGGGCTGCGGTGACCACCGGCAGGGGCGGGGTCTCGTCCACGAGGTCGGCACGTCGTCGTCCGTCACCCTTGACCCACAGGCGGTAGGCAAGTACCAGAAGTGCCAGCCAGGCCCCGCCAACGTAGAGCGCGATCCTGGTGTCCTCGAATGCGCCCAGCACGGCGATCACCAGCGCCATGAAGGCAATAGTGAGTAGGGATGCCGCGGGCCACAAGGGCGACGGGAATTCCGACGTCGGCAGGCCGGTACGCGCGATTTCCCGCTTCATGGCCACATGGGAGGCCAGGATCATGACCCACACCCAGACAGTCGCAAACGTGGCGATCGAGGCGATGAGGATGAAGACGTTCTCGGGAATTAGGGTGTTCAGGATGACTCCGACAAGGAGGATCCCGGCCATCATCACTACGGTCATCCAGGGCACGCCGTGCCGGGATACCTTGCCGAAGGCGGCGGGAGCGTGGCCTTGCCGGGAGAGCCCGAAGAGGATGCGGCCGGCGCCAAAGATGTCGCTGTTGATGGCGGAGAGGGCCGCCGTGATCACTACGGCGTTCAGGATGTGCGGCGCTGCCGGGATGCCAAGCCCGCTGAAGATTTGCACGAAGGGGCTGCCGTTGCTGCCGATTTCATTCCACGGGAAGAGGCTCATGAGCACTCCCAGGGTGAAAACGTAGAACAGCAGGACGCGCACCGGGACGGTATTGACTGCCTTGGGGATGACTTTCTTCGGGTTCGCGGCCTCACCGGCCGTGATGCCCAGCGTCTCGATACCGCCAAAGGCGAACATCACCACCGCGAAGGATGCCAGCAGGCCTTCGAAGCCGAACGGGAAGAAGCCGCCGTGGTCCACAAGGTTTCCAAGGCCAGGCGCAACAGTTGAGCCGCCGGCCTGGAAGCCGAACGTGATAATGGCTGCTCCGCCGGCAATCATGGCGATGATGGCCACCACCTTGATCAGCGAGAACCAGAACTCCAGCTCGCCGAAGACTTTGACGCTGAGGAGGTTCAACGCGGCGAGGAAGAAGATGATGGCCAGGATCCAGACCCAGCGCTCCACCTGGGGGAACCAGAAGCCCATGTAGATACTGAACGCTGTAACGTCCGCGATGGCGACGATGGCCATTTCGAAGACGTAGGTCCAGCCGGTGACGAAGCCTGCCAGTGGACCAAGGTAGCGGCTCGCATACTGGCCGAAGGAGCCGGAGACGGGATGCCGTACGGCCATTTCGCCCAAGGCCCGCATCACCATAAACACTGCCGCGCCGCCAATGATGTAGGCCAGCAGGACCGCTGGTCCGGCTTTCTGGATTGCGGAGGCGGAACCATAGAAGAGGCCTGTGCCGATCGCGGAGCCCAGGGCCATGAACCGGATGTGGCGCACGTTCAGTCCGCGGTTGAGGACGCTTCCGACGGCGGCTGGGGGCGCCTGTTTTCCGGCCGGACTTTTGGTCCGGGTAGGACTGGGTGCTGGTTGCATACAAATACCTTCTCGTCTTTGGGAGGGGAGCCGCTAACCAGCAGACCACTTTCGGAAGCGGCGTGATGAGTCTCACGGGGCGTTGGTGTCTTTGATTTCAGACGACGTGCTGTTTCAGCTTTTCCGGTTCGGCGCGGTACAACCCTTGACTCGGTGGCCGGGTTTTCCTTAGTTTGAGGGGCCCGCTGTTGAGCCCGGCGGACGACGCCGGACGGGAACTGCTTGAGGACGGGTTCACGTACCCGCAGCCTGAAGGAGATTGAGCATGAAAGCTATCGTGCAGGACGTCTATGGATCGGCCGACGTACTCAAGCTGCGGGATATCGCCGCGCCGGTGCCTCGCGGGGGTGAGGTACTGATCCGCGTGAGGGCGGCAGGCGTTGACCAGGGCGTGTGGCACCTGATGACCGGGCTGCCGTATCTGGTCCGGCTCTTCGGTTACGGCTTAACGAGGCCCAAGGTTACCGTGCGGGGCCGGGAGGTGGCAGGCATCGTGGAGGCCGTGGGTGCCGGAGTAACCCGCTTCTCTGCCGGTGACGAGGTCTACGGAACCTGCGAAGGATCCTTCGCGGAGTACGTCTGCGCGAAGGAGGACAAGGTGGCCCGGAAGCCGGCAAACCTCTCGTTTGAGGAGGCGGCTGTGGCGCCCATCTCCGCGGTCACCGCGCTTCAAGCTGTCCGGGATGCGGGCGAGGTCACCGTGGGCCAAAAGGTGCTCATCATCGGAGCCGGCGGGGGAGTGGGCTCCTTTGCGGTCCAAC
The DNA here is from genome assembly GCA_046717065.1 of Arthrobacter sp. Lineage (GTDB taxonomy): Bacteria > Actinomycetota > Actinomycetes > Actinomycetales > Micrococcaceae > Arthrobacter. The sequence goes on from JBKJVX010000040.1 coordinate 19,720, forward strand.
TGGCCAAGGCCTTCGGGGCAGATGCCACGGGAGTGTGCAGTACCGGCAAGGTGGAGCTGGTCCGGTCCCTTGGCGCGGATGAGGTCATCGACTACACGATTTCTGATCTTGCCGGTGGCGGGGTCCTGTACGACGTCATCCTGGACACTGCCGGCAACCGCCCGCTCTCCGTCCTGCGCCGGGCCCTGGCGCCGAAGGGCACGTTGGTCATCATCGGCGGCGAAGGAGGTGGCAAGCTGACCGGCGGCTTTGAACGGTCCCTCGGCGCACCGTTTGCTTCAGTGTTCTCGGGGCAGAAACTCAAGGGGCTTGTCTCAAAGGAAACGTACCTGGATCTAGAGGCCCTCACATCGCTGATCGAGGCCGGCAGCGTGAAGCCTGCCGTTGATAGGGTCTTTCCCCTCGCTGAAGCTCCCGCCGCAATTACCTATCTGAACGAGGGGCGGGCGCGGGGCAAGGTTGTAGTCACGATCTGAATGGGCGGCCGGCTTGTCCGCGCTCTCGCCTGACTTGCCGCAGGCGTTGCCGTCTGAGGATGTCATACCCCCTCGCCATGATGGAGGCATGGAAAGTCGGGAGTCATTACGCGAGTTGGTGGAGGCGGTCTGTGCCTGCGCCTGAACTGCTGCCGTCCCTGGCGTTGCCGTCTGAGAATGTCGTACCCCCTCGCCATGATGGAGCTATGGAAACGAACGCGGCAGTGGTGCAGGCGGAGGCGGCCGTTGTGGCTGCTGTCGCTGCGTTTGCTGCGGTGCTCGCTGGCGGCGATGGTGCTCCGTCCGGTGCCTCTGGCGGACCCGACGCCGCGGGTGTGCCTGAGGCCGCGGATGTGCGTGGTTCTGCAGCGTTTGATGAGGATCCGTTGCAGCGGGTTGTTGATGGGGCTTTGGATGTTCTTGCCGGGGTGGCCCGGTCCGAAGCGAAGCTGGCGGCGTTGAAGGCCCAGGCCGTGGCGGTGTTCGCCGGGGCCACGAAAGCGCTGAACGCTCCGGTTTCGTCGCCGTATGAGGTGACGGCGCAGGAGCGGAGCCTGGTGGCGGAGGTGGGGTGTGTGCTGGTGATCGGTGACCGGGCGGCCGGTGCTTTGCTCGCCGACTCCCATGCCCTGACCACGTCCCTGCCCCGGACTTTGGCCGCTTTGCAGGCCGGGACGATTTCGTGGGCGCACGCCCGGACCATGGTGGACCAAACCGCGAGCCTTGACCCTGCCGGGGCGGCGGCGCTGGAGGCGCACTTCCTGGACCCGGACACGCCGAAACCGGCCGCAGCCGCCAGGATCGGGGAGATGCCGGCGTACCGGTTCAAGGCCAAGGCCCGGGCCTGGCGGGAACGCCATCACCCGGAGAGCCTGGAGAAGCGGCACGCCAAGAGTGTGGCGGACCGGCGGGTCGAATACTGGCCGGACAATGACGGGATGGGCTGGGTCGCCGCGTGCCTGCCCGCGGACCAGGCGTCGGCGATCTGGGACCGGCTCACCGCCATCGCCCGGGAAATGCAGGGACCGGACGAACCCCGGACCCTG
>JBKJVX010000041.1:0-3983 GCA_046717065.1 Arthrobacter sp.
GCCGGGACACCCGCCGCGGCCTGTTCTTGTCTCCTCGCGAGGCCGTAGGCCACAGCGATCCTGGCCTGCTTAGCAGCGGCCGCCGCTTTCAGATCCTCCAGTTCCCGCAGCTGGTCAATCATTCGAGTACTATCACCAGCGACAGGAATAGAAGCCAGCAATTCAAAGAGGTCAGTAACGGAAGGGACAGCTCGGTTCTCCGTTGCGCCTGCGCTTGCCAACCCCTGAACCACGTCCATAAGTAAAGTCTTCCAGCTGGGTATGACAAAACCGGCTACCACATCGCCTATGTGGAAAACGTGAACCGAAGGGCAGGCACTCAGCGCAATCGAGGTCAAAGCCCGGCCTTGTGCACGTGACTGCGACCCAGCGGGCCTTCGCCCTATGGCACAGGCCCCGCTGCCGCCGTCGTCCGGTTCCGCCTAGTCCTCCGCGACCACCACAACACTGCCGGCAGGCACAACCCCGTCGAACGGTTGGCCGGAGAGCAGATCAACGCCGGCGGCCTGGACCGCCCCGGACGTCCGCGAGTGGTTGATGGCAAACAGGAAGCTGCGGCCATCGGCAGAACGCCGGCGCGTTACCTCCACCCCGGGATCGGCCGTTGCAACGGGCCCAATGCCTGACTCCTCGAGCAGCCGCTCCACGACCGCCTCGATGCCGTCCCGATCCGGGAATGTGGCGAGGTACCATGCTGCCCCTTCACCCACCGCCCGCCGGGTCAGGGACGGTACGCCCTCCAGCGGATACTCCGTGAAAGTCTGGACAGCTTCGGCGCCGGCCAGGTGGACATGCTCACTCCAAATCGAAGAGACACCGCCGTCGCTCAATTTCAGCTGCCCGCCGGCCAGGAGCGGGTGAAATTCCTCCACGCGCACGCCCAGCAGCTCCCGGAATGCACCCGGGTAGCCGCCCAGCCGCACGTGGTCCTTTTCGTCCACAATCCCGCTGAAGTAGCTCACCAGCACCGTGGCACCGGCAGAGGCGGCGGCCGAAATATTGGCTGCAGCCTCATCAGTGACCGAGTACAGGGTGCACACCAGGACGAGGTCGTAGCCCTCGAGCGACGCCGACGGGTGCACCATATCCACGGACACCCCCCGCAGGAAAAGCGACCGGTGGAAGGCCCGCAGCAGGTCCAGGTACTTCACGTCCTGGCTGGGCTTGGAGTCGATTTCGCTCGCCCACCAGGCCTCGTAGTCGAACACAACAGCCACGCGTGATTCCACCCGCGAACCACGCACCGGAGCCAGTCGCTTCAGGGCCGCGCCAAGGTCAACCACCTCACGCCACACACGCGTGTCCCGGCCGCCATGCGGCACCATTGCAGAGTGGAACTTCTCCGAGCCGGCGAAGCTCTGGCGCCACTGGAAAAACATCACCGCGTCCGCGCCCCGCGCCACGTGTGCCAGTGAGTTGCGCAGCATCTCACCGGGCATCTTGGGCTGGTTGCGCGGCTGCCAGTTGACGGCCGACGTCGAATGTTCCATCAGGATCCATGGGTCACCTCCCGCAATGCCCCGGGTGAGGTCTGCGCTGAATGCGAGTTCGATCTGCCGTTCGGGATTGGCCGCAACCAGGTAGTGGTCGTTGGCGATGACGTCCAGGTCCTTGGCCCAGTCAAAGTAGTCCATTGATTTCGTGGCGCTGGATGCCATCAGGTTGGTAGTGCACGGCACCCCCGGTGTGACCTCGCGCAGGACGGCGACAAGGTCCCGGTAGTAGTCCATCAGCGCCCAGGAGTTGAAGCGCTGGAAATCCAGCTGCTGGCCCGGGTTCAACGTCGAAGGCGCAGTGGCCGGCGGCAGGATTTCCTCGAACGAGGCATAGTTCTGGGACCAGAACGCCGTACCCCAGGCAGCGTTGAGGGCATCGATGCTCCCGTACCGCCGCTCAAGCCAGAGCCGGAAGGCGGCGGCGTCTTCTTCGCCATAAAACTCGGAGACGTGGCAGCCGAGTTCGTTGTCCACGTGCCAGAGTGCAAGCGCGGGATGGTCCTTGTAGCGCTCCGCCAGCACCCGCGTAATGCCGGTTGCGTAGCGGCGGTAAACGGCCGACGACGGCGTGTAGTGCCGCCGCGAGCCCGGTCCCAGCACGGTGCCGTCCGCCGTGACAGGCAGGATTTCCGGATGCTTGCGTACCAGCCAGGCAGGGGGAGCGGCCGTGGCAGTGGCCAGGGCAACCTTGACTCCGATTCCCGCCAGGTTGTCCATCACCTCGTCCAGCCAGTCGAAGTGGTACTCGCCCTCTTCCGGCTCCAGCAACGCCCAGGAGAAGATGCCCACGCTGAGGAAGCTCACCCCCGCTTCCTGCATCAGCTCCAGGTCCTCCAGCCGGACACTGGCCGGCCACTGTTCGGGGTTGTAGTCGCCGCCGTAGGCAATACCTTCGATGTTGTTCCAGACGCTGGCCGGGCTGGAGGTTTCCTGCAAAGTCATGGGACTCCTTTGTCTGCTGGGAGGATGGAACTGGCTCGAAAATCAGATCTTTGGAAAACGCTTGCCCATTTCCGGGAATGCCGATATTGTATCGTTTCAGAAGCCGTGTAAGCCAGCTCACTACTCACGTTGTAGGGTGAGCGACTGGGATTGCACTCATCGAGCAAGGAGGCTCTCATGATCAACAGAAGGCATTTCCTCACCACCGTAGCCGTCGGTACCGCATCTGCCGCCGCTTTGGCGGCCTGTGGAACAGGCTCCAGCACCAGTGCCGGAGAAACCGGCTCCGCCGAGAACCCCGTCACCATCAATTACACCTGGTGGGGCAACGACGACCGCGCCGAGCGTACCCGCAAGGCGATCGCCCTGTTCGAGTCGAAGAACCCGGACATCAAGGTCAACGGCAACTTCACCGACTTCGCCGGCTACTGGCAGAAGCGCGCCACCGAAGCAGCCGGCGGCGGCCTGCCGGACGTCATGCAGTGGGACCTCTCCTACCTGCGCGACTACGGCCAGCGCAACCAGCTCCTGGACCTGGGCACCGTGAACATCAACACCGACGCCTTTGATAAGTCCCTCCTGCCTTCAGGCCAGATCAGGGGCAAGACCTACGGCATCCCCACCAGCACCAACGCCTTCGCTGTTTACTATGACCCGGCCAAGTTGGCGTCCCTGGGCATCGCGGAGCCCACCGGTAAGTGGAGCTACAAAGAGTTCAACGACTTCCTGACCGAGGTTGGCACCAAGAGCAACAGCGCGATCTTCGGCTCCACGGACTACACCGGTGTTTGGTGGATGTTCAACATCTGGCTGCGCCAGAACAACATCGAGGCCTTCACCGAGGACGGCAAGCTCGGCTTCACCAAGGACGACATGAAGAAGTGGTGGAACACGACGGCGGGCCTGCGCGGCACGCCTGCCATCATCACCGAAGAGCGCGTCACCCAGCTCGCCCCAAAGTCTCCCTTCGGCTCGAACGTCACCGCCACCGAAGTCACCTGGGACAACTTCATGGCCGGCTACCTCGCGGACAGCGGCGCGAAGGAACTCAAGCTGGTTCCGGTCCCCTCCGACGACCCGGACAACCTTGGCCTGTTCCTGAAGCCGTCCATGCTGATGGTGGCCAGCGCCAAGACCAAGTTCAAGGACGCAGCTGCCCGCTTCATAGACTTCATGATCAACGACCCCGAGGTTGGCCAGATCTTCAAGACCTCCCGCGGCGTTCCGGCATCGAAGACCCAGCGCGACGGCACCACCTTCGAAGGCACCGACAAGCTCGTGGTGGACTACGAAAAGTCCATCGAGCAGTACCTCAAGGACGCTCCCGAGCCGCCCATCGTGGGCTTCGGTACCCTCGAGGCTTCCTTCAAGCGCGTCAGCTCGGACCTGAACTACGGCAAGCTGACCATCGACGGCGCAGCCGACGCATGGTTCAAGGAAGCCGAAGACCTCATCAAGCAGAACGCCTGATCCAGGCCCCAACTGACGGACTAATCTCGTGACCCAAAGCCCAACCCTGAGCCGGCGTTCATCGTCGTCCGCTCC
>JBKJVX010000042.1:0-30847 GCA_046717065.1 Arthrobacter sp.
GGCACTTTCTTCCAGATGTGCGGCAACTTCTCCTTCGGCGACTACTTCAAGGAAGACGCCATCAGGTTCGCCTGGGAGCTGCTCACCACCAGCGTGGCCGACGGCGGCTACGGCCTGCCGCCGGAACTGCTCTGGGTTACCGTCTACGAAGAAGACGACGAAGCCAAGGAGCTGTGGCTAAAGAACACCGGCGTCCCGGCCGACCGCATCCAGCGCATGGGCAAGGCCGACAACTACTGGCACACCGGCCAGCCGGGCCCCGCCGGCCCCTGCTCCGAGATCTACTACGACCGCGGCCCCGCCTACGGCGTGGACGGCGGACCGATCGCCGACGAGAACCGGTACGTCGAAATCTGGAACCTGGTGTTTATGCAGTACCAGATCGACAACGTCCGCTCCAAGGACGACTTCGACATCGTGGGCGAACTGCCCAAGAAGAACATCGACACCGGCCTGGGCATGGAGCGCCTTGCCATGATCCTGCAGGGTGTCGAGAACATGTACGAGACCGACCAGGTCCGTCCCGTCATCGACAAGGCAGCGCAGCTCTCGGGCAAGGAATACACGTCCGCCGAAACGCCGGATGACCCGCACCACACCGACGACGTCCGGATGCGTGTCGTGGGGGACCACATCCGGTCAGCTTTGATGCTGATCGCCGACGGCGTGACCCCGTCCAACGAAGGCCGCGGCTACGTGCTGCGCCGCCTCATCCGCCGTGCCGTCCGCTCCATGCGCCTGCTCGGCGTTGAAAAGGCCTGCCTGCCGGACCTCCTGCCCGAGTCCCGCGACGCCATGAAGGGCGTCTACCCGGTGGTGGAGACCGATTTCGCCCGGATCAGCCGGATCGCGTACGCCGAGGAAAAAGCATTCCTGCGCACCATCGCGTCCGGCACCGCCCGGCTCGAAGATGCCGTGACCGAATCAAAATCGGCTGGCAAGCCGCTGTCCGGCGCCGATGCGTTCGCACTCCACGACACCTACGGATTCCCCATCGACCTCACGCTCGAGATGGCCGAAGAGGCCGGACTCCGGGTGGACGAACCTGAATTCCGCAGGCTGATGCTCGAACAGCGCCAGCGTGCCCAGGCCGACGCCAAGGGCAAGAAGGGCGGCCACGCCGACCTCAGCGCCTTCCAGGAGCTCCTGGCCCAGGGCGATACCGTTTTCACTGGCTACACCGACCTTGACGGCGAGTCCCGCGTCCGCGGCATCCTCAGCGGTGGCCGGGCAGTGGCCCAGGCTTCGACCGGAGACGAGATTGAGCTCATCCTGGCCGAGACGCCGTTCTACGCCGAGGCAGGCGGCCAGGCAGCTGACACCGGCCTGATCACCGGCGACGGCTTCGTCGTCGAGGTCCTCGACGTCCAGCGCCCGCTGAAGGGACTCAGCGTGCACAAGGCGATCGTCCGGGAAGGCGAGATCCCCTCCGACGCCCTGGTGCGCGCCGCCGTCGACCGGGAACGCCGCCACGCCGCGGAACAGGCCCACACCGGCACACACATCGTCCACGCCGCCCTGCACCAGATCCTCGGCCCGGAAGCAACCCAGCGCGGCTCCTACAACAAAGCCGGCTACCTCCGCTTCGACTTCGCCTGGGGCGAGGGCCTGAGCACCGCCACCCGTTCGGAGATCGAAGAGGTCTCCAACCTCGCCATCCGGAACAACTTCGCCGTGGAGACCAAGGTGATGGGACTGGCCGAGGCCAAGGCCCTGGGCGCCATGGCCCTCTTCGGGGAGAACTACGGCAGCGAAGTCCGCGTGGTGGAGATCGACGGCGCGTGGTCGCGTGAGCTCTGCGGCGGAACGCACGTGGCCAACACCTCGCTGATCGGCAGCCTCTCACTCCTGGGCGAACAGTCGGTCGGCTCGGGCAACCGGCGCGTCGAGGCCTTCGTCGGTATGGATGCGTTCCGCCACCTCGCCGCCGAGCGTGCCCTGGTGACCGAGCTGACCGACCTGCTCAAGGTCCCCTCCGGCCAGCTGGCCGACAGGATCGCCGCCACCCTCGCTAAACTCAAGGCCACCGAAAAAGAGCTGGACCGCCTGCGCAAGGAGCAGCTTGCTGCTTCCGCCGCCCAGCTCGTCAACAGCGCCAAGGATGCCTCCGGGGTCAGCGTCATTGCGCACGACGCCGGGCAGGTCAGTGGCGCGGACGACCTCCGCGGCCTGGCTCTGGACCTGCGGAACCGCTTGGGTTCGGCTGCCGCTACGGTGGCTGTTGCCGGCGTCGCGAATGACCGTCCCATGGTCCTGGTCGCCACGAATGAGGCCGCACGGGAAGCCGGCGTCAAGGCAGGTGCCCTGGTACGGCTCGCCGCAGGCATCCTCGGCGGCGGTGGTGGTGGCAAGGACGACGTAGCCCAGGGCGGAGGGACGGATGCCGGTAAGGTGGCCCCTGCCCTGGCAGCGGTCGTGGATGCCATTTCAGCGCGATAAACCTCCTATGACCAATCCAACAGCGGCCGGCGGCAGCCCCCAGGGCATCAAACTGGGGGTTGACGTCGGCACGGTCCGGGTAGGGGTGGCCATCTGCGATCGCGACTCAATCCTGGCCACGCCGTACAAGACGCTGGACCGGAACGCGAAGAAAAACTCGGACGTCCGGGTCATCGCCAACCTGGTCGAGGAACTTGGCGCTGTGCAGGTCATTGTGGGCCTGCCCCGGACCATGAAGGGCGAAGAGCACGCGTCGGCCAGGATGGCCACCGAGTACGCCGAGCTGCTGGCCGCAGAGCTGGCAACACGTGCCCTGGCTGTGCCGGTGAACCTGGTGGATGAGCGCTTGAGCAGCGTTACGGCCCACCGCAACCTGCATGAAGCTGGCATGAGCAGCCGGGATCACCGTAAAGTAGTTGATCAGGTCGCGGCGGCAGGTATCCTTCAGCACGCCCTCGACATGCAGAAAGCCAGGGGATCGGATGTCGGTCGACGCGTGACCGCGCCCTCCCCTTCCGTGGACCCGGGGGTCGGCGAGGTGGATAAGTCCGTCCGCGCCACCACGGACACGGACCGATCTTCAGATGGAAGGCAACAGTGAGTCCTGCCAATATTGACGACGCTTCGGGCCCCTTGGATGCCGGGGCGGCGCGGCCGCTGACCCGCAAGGAACTCCGGGCGCGCGAAAAGACCTCTGACACAGGACTCCAGGGCGCCGTGCCCGAGCAGGCCTATGAAACGGGGCATGACGTTCCACCGCCGCCCTCCGAACCACCGGCCGCTGCGGTGTCGCCGGCTCCTTCGGCCCCTGAAGAACACTCCATTCCGGCCGCTCCGCAAGCACTGCCGTCCATCCAGGACGTTCCTGATGAGCCGCAGCCCGCTGGGCAGCACCCGGAAATCCCCTTACACGACGGCGACCTGCACCATGGGGACGTGCACCGTCCCGAGGTTCTGCAGGGCGACGTTCCTTACGACGTGCACGCGTCCTATCCTGAGCCCGCCCTCGCCGGCCACCAGCATTCAGCAGGTGGGCATTATGAAGACGATGCCCAATATGCGGAGGGGCACCACTACCAGGAGGGCGTGGAGCACGACGATGCCCTCCATCACGAGGGGCACTATGACCACGGGCATTACGACGATGCGCACCACGAGGCCGGGCACCACGAGTTCCTGCCCGGCGCTGCGGCAGCGCCCGTAGTGGCAAAGCCCTCGAAAAAGGTTCGCCGCCGCCGGCGGTTGCTGGCGCTGTTCCTCACGCTTGCGGTTTTCGTGACGGCCGTCGCCGTCGGCGCCCAGTTCTTGAAGCCATTGCTGGGCAATGACAAGCCCAGCGACTACCCGGGCCCCGGTTCAGGCGAGGTGATGGTGACGGTCGAGAACGGGGAAGGCACCCGTTCCGTAGCCACCAAGCTGGAGGGTGAGCAGGTCGTGGCGAATTCCGATACGTTCCTCCAGGAATTCAACGCCTCCGGCGGGGTCCTGGCGCCGGGGGACTACACCTTCAAGACGCAGATGAAGAACTCCGATGCCGTCAACGTCCTGCTCGGCAAGGACCAGGCGAAAGTGATCTACTTCGCCCTGAGCGCTGGCCTGCGTATCGGTGAGTCGCTGCAGGCCATCTCGGAAGGTTCCGGCATTTCCATCCAGGATCTGCAGGCCCTCAGCAACCAGCCGGCGCAGTTCGGCCTGCCCGCAACGGCCAAGAACCTGGAAGGGTACCTTGCCCCGGGCGAGCACCGTTACCCGCTTGGCACGCCCGCAAAGGACATCCTCCAATCTCTGGTCAAGATCACCGTTGATGAGCTGGAGGCTCAAGGGATCACTGATCCTGCCAAGCAGTATGAGGCCGTCATAGTGGCAAGCATCGTGCAGGCGGAAGGGGGCCAGGCAGAGTACGGGGATGTAGCCGGTGCCATCTACAACCGCCTCAAGCCCAATGACCAGACCAACGGGTTCCTGCAGGTGGACTCAGCTGTCACTTACGGCCTTGGAACGAAGAGCTATAACTTCACGGAAGAACAGCGCCAGGACAAGTCCAACCCCTACAACACCTACGCGAATCCGGGCCTGCCCCCGGGGCCGATCGGTTCACCGGGAAAGACGGCCATTGATGCTGCCGCCAAGCCCAAGTCCAACGACTACCTGTATTGGGTGACCATCAACCTGGACACCAAGGAGACGAAGTTCTCCCGCACCCTGGCTGAGCATAACGGCTACGTTGAGCAGTACAACGCCTGGTGCATGGCGAACGTCGGCCGCTGCACATGAGCCTGCGGGCAGCCGTCCTGGGCCACCCCATCAGCCACTCAAAGTCCCCGGCACTGCATCACGCCGCGTACAGCCGGCTCGGCATCGGCATCAGCTACACGGCCATCGACGTCACTGAACAACTGCTGCCATCGCTGATGCGGCAGCTCCGCAACCAGCCGGGCTGGCGCGGCCTTTCGGTCACCATGCCTCTGAAAACCGCCATGGTCGGCGAGGTGGACGAAGTCCGCGGCGTGGCCCGGACCCTTGGCGTGGTGAACACCGTGTCCTTCGAGGAGCACGCAGACGGTTCCCGGGCCATCGGGTTCAATACCGATGTCACAGGAATCGTCAACGCCGTCCGGCACGCTGGCGCCCGCACGCCTGCGGCCCCCGTCATCCTCGGCGGGGGCGGCACAGCGGCCGCGGCCGTTGCAGCCCTGTCCGAGCTGGGAGCCGGCTCCGTCCGGGTCTTCGTCCGTGACCCCTCACGCACGGCCGAAGTACGTGCCGCAGGAGAAAGCCTTGGCCTTTCCCTGGCGATCCGCCCACTCACGGAGGCCGCGAAAGCAACGGCCGCTGCCGACGTCGTCATTTCCACGCTGCCACCGCGCGCGGCAGACGGGCTGGCGGCCGAAATCGCGGCGCTGAAGACTTCCACGCCCGGCGTTTTGCTGGATGTGGCCTATGATCCCTGGCCCAGCCTGATCGCGTCCGTGTGGGAGTCCGGCGGCGGCGCCGTGGTGCCCGGCCTCGAAATGCTGCTGTACCAAGCGGTGGAACAGGTACGACTGTTCAGCCGCCTCGAAGAGGAAGTTAACGCATCCGTCATAGATGTGATGTGTGACGCAGTCGGCCTTCCCCGACGGGCGTTGTAACCGCCATACGTGGCAGGATGGAAAATATGTTGCGTTGGTTGACTGCCGGTGAATCCCATGGTCCGGCCCTGATGGGAATTATTGAAGGCGTCCCCGCCGGTGTTGAAATCACCAGCGGGCACATCGCCGATTCACTGGCCCGCCGCCGCCTGGGCTACGGGCGCGGCGCACGCATGAAGTTCGAACAGGATGTTGTGACCATCCTCGGCGGAGTCCGGCACGGACGCACCCAGGGTGGCCCCGTCGCCATCCAGGTGGGCAATACGGAATGGCCCAAATGGGAGCAGATTATGTCTGCCGATCCGGTGGACGCGGAGCTGCTCGCCGACCAGGCCCGCAACGCGCCGCTGACCCGCCCGCGGCCGGGCCATGCCGACTTCACCGGAATGCAGAAGTACGGCTTTGACGAGGCCCGCCCCGTCCTGGAACGCGCCAGCGCCCGCGAGACTGCGACGCGCGTGGCGATGGGAACGGTGGCAGCGCAGTTCCTGAAGCACCTTGGCATCGAACTCGTCAGCCACACCGTCTCCATCGCCACCGTCACCGTGCCCGAAGGGCGTCCGCTGCCTGTTCCCGCCGACGTGCTGGCCCTGGACGCGGATCCGTTGCGCTGCTTCGACCGGGAAACGTCCGACGCGATGGTGGCCGAGGTGGATGCGGCGCACAAGGAAGGCGAAACCCTGGGCGGCGTCGTTGAAGTCCTCGCCTACGGACTGCCCCCGGGACTTGGCAGCTACGTGCATTGGGACCGCAGGCTCGATTCCCGCCTCGCAGCCGCTCTGATGGGCATCCAGGCGATCAAGGGCGTGGAGGTCGGCGATGGTTTCCTGACCGCTGCGCGCCGCGGTTCGGCTGCCCACGACGAGATCGTCCGGGACGCTGACGGGCGCATTGTCCGCACCAGCAACCGTGCGGGCGGCATCGAAGGCGGCATGAGCATCGGCGATGTGCTGCGCGTCCGCGCGGCCATGAAACCCATTGCTACGGTTCCCCGCGCACTGAAGACCATCGACGTCAGCACCGGAGAACCCGCGAAGGCACACCACCAGCGCTCCGACGTCTGTGCCGTCCCGGCCGCTGGTGTGGTGGCGGAAGCCATGGTGGCACTGGTCCTGGCTGAAGCGGTCACCGAAAAGTTCGGCGGCGACTCCGTGGCGGAAACCGCACGCAACATCAAGGGTTACCTGGACAGCATTCCGGCGTCCCTGGACTCGATCGGCCAGTAAGTGCCCCACAGCAACAAAAGCGCGTCCCTGGGTGGCGGCCCGGTGGTGCTCATCGGGCCCATGGCAGTCGGCAAATCCGCTATCGGGCAGCAGCTTGCCCAGCAGCTCGGTGCCCCGTTCGTGGACACCGACGCAGTCATCGTGGCAGCCCATGGCTCCATTTCCGATATCTTCGCCGGACGCGGCGAGCACGCCTTCCGGGAGATAGAGGCGCGGACAGTGGCCGACGTCGTGGAGGCGGCGGAAGGCACGCCCACCATCATCTCCCTTGGCGGCGGCGCTGTTCTTGACTCAGGTACCCAGCAGCTTATCGGCCGCTGCACCGTGGTGTACCTCGAATGCGACGCCACGACGGTTGCCGGCCGCATCGCCCGGAATTCGGGGCGGCCGTTGCTGGCAGGGGACGCGATGGGCCGATGGACGGCCATGTTCGCCACCCGCAAGCCGGTGTACGAGCGGCTGGCAGATATCACCCTGGACGTGCGCCACGGCTCGGTTTCCGAGCTGGGACGCCGGCTGGAAGCAGCACTGCGGGACTACGCAGCTGCCAAACAGGAAGTTGAAAAGTGAGCGCGGAATCAACAGTCATCAAGGTCACCGGCGAATCCGCCAATAACAACTACGACGTCGTGGTGGGACGGGGACTGCTGGGGGACCTTCCCGGCCTGCTTGGTGAGCGCGTCCGGCGGGTCCTGGTGATCCACCCCCGGGCCTTGCGGCTCACCGGCGACACCGTCCGCGATGAGCTTGCGGCAGCAGGGTTTACGTCCCTTACGGCGGAGATTCCCGACGCCGAAGAAGGCAAGCACATCCAGGTGGCCGCATTCTGCTGGCAGGTCCTCGGGCAGAACGACTTCACCCGCTCCGACGCGATTGTCGCCGTCGGGGGAGGCGCAGTCACAGATTTGGCCGGCTTCGTCGCCGCAACCTGGCTGCGCGGCATCAAGGTCATCCACATGCCCACCAGCCTGCTCGGCATGGTGGACGCCTCAGTGGGCGGGAAAACCGGCATCAACACCGCCGAAGGCAAGAACCTGGTGGGCGCTTTCCACCCCCCGGCGGCCGTGCTGGCGGACCTGGACACGCTGGACACCCTGCCTAAAAACGAGGTCATTTCTGGAATGGCAGAAGTCATCAAGTGCGGCTTCATCGCAGACCCCACCATCCTTGACCTCATCGAAAAGGACCCGGAGGCGGTAGTGGACCCGCAGTCCGCCGTCCTCCGTGAGCTCATTGAGCGGGCAATCGCCGTAAAAGCGAAGGTGGTCTCCGAGGACCTCAAGGAGTCGGGGCTGCGGGAGATCCTGAACTACGGGCACACGCTGGGCCACGCCATTGAACTGGTGGAACGATACTCCTGGCGCCACGGCGCCGCCGTCTCCGTGGGCATGATGTTCGCTGCCGAACTTGCCCGTAGCGTCGGCAGGCTCAGCGACGCCGACGCTGACCGGCACCGCACCATCCTGGAGACACTGGGCCTTCCCGTCACGTATCGCCGGGACAGGTGGCAAGGCCTGCTGGACGGGATGCGCCGGGATAAGAAATCCCGTGGTGACCTGCTGCGGTTCGTGGTCCTCGACGGGATAGCCAAGCCGGGGATCCTTGATGTCCCGGACACCTCGCTGCTGTTCGCCGCCTACCAGGAGATTGCTTCCTGATGCTCGGCGACATGGAGGGAACAGCGGACTGGCCGGGGGCAGGCTTCCCGGGTATCCGCATCAACCCTGAATCACTGCTGCCGCAGATTGTGAACGAGGACGCCTGCCGGGAGGCGCTGGCAGTGTCCACCGACCCCGCGGACCACATCTTTGTCCTGCTGGTGGAAGGGCACGCGGCTGAGGCGGCGGAACTGCTGGCCGAGGCGCGCTTCAAAGACCCCGAGTCCTTCAGGCTGCGGGCCTTTGAGGCGGAAGTGCTGAGGGTTTCGAACCGGCTGGACCGGGCAGTGGAGCTGTTCCGGCAGCTGCTCGCCGAGGTTCAGGGGACGCCCCGCGAGGCGCTGGTCCTGCAGTTCCTGGGCAAGACCCAGTACAGCGCGGGACAAACGTCGGCAGCCGTTGAATCCTTCGCCCGCGCCTTGGACCTGCGGGTGGCCGAGTCCGCAGATGCCGCCCTGATCTACTCGTCCACTGTGGCGCTGCAGCGTGCCCGGGATGTCCTGGACCTGGCCTGCTGACGGCGTCGGCGGGCGCGGCCGGAAGGTGCCCGCCGTTTTACCGGTAGAATAGTTCTTGAATTTTTTTGAAGACCCGATTTTTGACAAACACGCGCTGGCAAGCCGAATGGCAGGCCTGCCCGGCATACAACGTCTGAGCACGCGACCAGACAAAGAAACCAGAGGAATCCAGTGGCAACCACTAACGACATCAAGAACGGAACGGTCCTGAAGCTTGAGGGCCAGCTCTGGAACATCATCGAATTCCAGCACGTCAAGCCCGGCAAGGGTGGCGCCTTCGTTCGTACCAAGATGCGCAACGTGATGTCCGGAAAGGTTGTGGACAAGACGTTCAACGCCGGACTCAAGATCGAGACCGCCACCGTTGACCGCCGCGATTACCAGTACCTGTACCAGGACGGCGCGGACTTCGTGTTCATGGACACCTCCGACTACGACCAGATCACGGTTACCGGAGCTACCGTGGGCGACGCCACCAACTTCATGCTCGAAAACCAGATGGTCAACATCGCCATCCACGAGGGCACCCCGCTGTACATCGAACTGCCGCCGAGCGTTGTCCTCGAGATCACTTACACCGAGCCCGGCCTGCAGGGCGACCGCTCCTCGGCCGGCACCAAGCCCGCAACCCTGGAAACCGGCTACGAGATCCAGGTTCCGCTGTTCATCGAGAACAACACCAAGGTCAAGGTGGACACCCGCGACGGCAGCTACCTCGGCCGGGTCACCGAGTAGTGAGCGCCCGCGGTAAAGCCCGAAACAGGGCCCTGGACGTTCTTTTCGAAGCAGAGCAGCGCTCTGTTTCGGCCTTCGACGTGCTCCGGGCGCGTCGGGAGAAGACTGACCAGATCGTCAACCCGTACACCCTGGAAATCGTTGAGGGCGTGCTCTCACAGCAGGCAGCCATCGATGAGTTCCTCGAAACGTACTCGCAGGGCTGGAGCCTGGAGCGGATGCCCTCTGTTGACCGCATCATCCTCCGGATCGGTACCTGGGAACTCCTCTACAACGACGACGTCCCGGACGGCGTGGCCGTTAGCGAAGCGGTTGCCCTGGCCAAGACACTGTCCACCGACGAGTCGCCGCAGTTCATCAACGGCCTCCTGGGCCGGCTGCAGCAGCTTAAGCCTTCCCTGCTCGCTTAGCCTGCTGGAACCGCAAAGGGCTGGCCTCCACGGGTGTGGAGGCCAGCCCTTCGCTGTTTAGACTGCCAGCCAGTGCCTTTAGGGGGGCGGAAGCGTTCAATGGGCGACGGCGGCCCGCAGGGCAAGGATGCGCTGCAGCTGCTGGCGCTCTTCAGCCTGGTGCAGCTGGACGTCGCGGCCGCTAAGGATGCGCTGGCGGGTGTTGGCCAGCTGGGTGGCCGCTTTCAGGAATTCCTTCATCTGCCGTTTCCTGCCGTAGCTGCCGGCCCAGTTCAAGGCTGTTCGGCGGCCGCCCAACGTGGCGAGGAGCTCCACCTCGGCGGGGGTGAACCAGCCGGCGGCGGAGTATTCGAGCAGGCGTTGGCGGGTCAGCCGCTTCTCCGCCACGCGCAGGAGGGTGATGCCCGCCACGGCAAGGAAGAAGATGGGAACCTGGACCAGGATGTAGTCCACCAGGAAGCCCTGGCCCATGCTGTTCCAGCGGTTGTGCAGGAACATGGCCGGCAGCAGCCCCACGAAGAAGGCAGCTACCGAAGCGCCCGCGTGCCAGCGCCGCGCGGCGAAGCCCATGATGAGCCCGGTGGTGCCGGTGAAGATGGCGTGGGCAAAGGGGGACATCACACCGCGGAGGAAAAACACTTGGGCGAAGTTGCTGGCAGGGTCCGCCGATTCCGCGATGGCCCGGCCGAAATACAGGATGTTCTCGGTGAAGGCGAAGCCGCCGGCGATAGTGAAGGCGAAAACCACTCCGTCCACAGGTCCGTCGAAGTGTTTCCTCGCCAGCAGGAGCAGAAGCAGCAGTCCCAAGGACTTGGCGAACTCTTCCACGATGGGCGCCTGAACTGTAGCCATGTAGGTCTGCAGGTCCGGTCCGTCGGACAACTGGAACCCCAGCACAAAAAACGGCTGGATGAGCAGGGTGACCGCGATGGATACCGCAGCGCCCCAGGTGAAGGCGAAGTACAGGAGCCTCTTGGGCTCAGGTTCCCACTTGTCGATGACATACACGGCCAGGAGCACCACGGACAGGGGAATGAGCGAGGCCAGGAAACCCACCAGGAAGCCAGCCGGCCCCGTGTTCGAGAGCAGGAACGGCACCACCAGGAAGAGGCTGAGGAAAGCCAGGGCGCTGCCGCCGATGGTCAGCCCCAGCAACCCGCCGCTGCGGGTCCGGCCGGCATGAACCACCGTTCCCTGGACCTGCGGGGGCACCACTGTGTCCACGGGCCGGCCCTGATGCCCCGGCGCCGGGAGGTAGTTCTCCGGCTGCACGTGCCCCATCCAGCTTGGGTTGGCTTCGTGCGGGAGCGGTGCGCCCGCTCCCCGGAAGGGATCTTCGGGTGGCCCGGACGCAGGGTAGCGGGGATGCATCGACATACCCGAAAGCCTAGGTGGCTCACGCCACGCGTCCAAGGACCCGCGGCACGTGGGCCCGCGAGTGTGACCATCACCGCGCTGTCCCGGGACGGGTTCCGCCAAGCCCATGTGGTAATTTTGGAACGCACATGATCCTTTTTTAATTCCGTCCTGTGAGGCGGGGAAAGGGGAGACGAGCGTTGACTTCTGTCACCAGCGCACCGGTTCCAGCCAGGGTAGTACTTAGCCAGGCGGACATTGACCGGGCCCTCACTCGTATCGCCCATGAGATCCTCGAGGCCAACAAAGGTTCCCAGGACCTCGTCCTGCTCGGCATTCCCCGCCGCGGTTACCCGCTGGCTGCGAGGCTTGCGGAAAAAATCGCCGCCGCTGATCCCAGCGTGGACGCCGCGGCGATTGTTGGCCAGTTGGACGTCACGATGTTTCGCGACGACCTGTCCCACCAGGGCACACGCCCGCCGTACCCCACTAAGCTGCCGCGTACAGGCATCGACAACAAGGTGGTTGTCCTCATTGACGACGTCCTGTACTCGGGCCGCACCATCCGTGCCGCCCTTGACGCCCTCGTGGATTTGGGCCGGCCCCGCATCGTCCGGCTCGCCGTACTGATCGACCGCGGCCACCGGGAACTGCCCATCCGCGCAGACCATGTTGGCAAGAACCTGCCCACGTCATCCGCGGAGAAAGTCCGGGTCCGGCTCGAGGAAACCGACACCGCCCCCGGCGGCACACCGGTCAACGAAGTAGTGATTGAGGGCCGCTCGTGAAGCACCTGCTCTCCACCGAAAACCTCAGCCTCGCCAACGCCATCCGCATCCTCGATACCGCCGAGGAAATGGCTGCCGTGGGTGACCGCGAGGTCAAGAAGCTGCCCGCCCTCCGGGGCCGCACCGTGGTGAACCTCTTTTTCGAGGACTCCACCCGCACCCGCATCTCCTTCGAAGCCGCCGCCAAGCGCCTCTCAGCAGACGTCATCAACTTTGCCGCCAAGGGCTCCTCGGTGTCCAAGGGGGAGTCCCTCAAGGACACAGCCCAAACGCTCTCCGCCATGGGTGCTGACGCCGTCGTCATCCGGCACTGGGCCTCAGGTGCACCGCACCGGCTGGCTGCCACCGACTGGATCGACGCCGCCGTCATCAACGCCGGCGACGGCACCCACGAACATCCCACCCAGGCCCTGCTGGATGCATTCACCATGCGCCGGCACTGGGCCCGCCTGGCCGGGACCGGCTCCGAAGGTGCCGACCTGAAGGGCATGCGCGTGGCCATCGCCGGCGACGTCCTGCACTCCCGCGTGGCCCGCTCCAACGTCTGGCTCCTGCGCACCCTCGGCGCCGAGGTCACCCTGGTGGCACCGCCCACCTTGCTGCCCATCGGCGTCGAAAAGTGGCCCTGCAAGGTCAGCTACAACATGGACGAAACCATCGAGAAGGGCGTTGACGCCGTGATGATGCTCCGCGTCCAGGGCGAACGCATGAACGCATCCTTCTTCCCCAGCACCCGTGAATACTCGCGGCGGTGGGGCTTTGACGACAACCGGCTGCGGGCGCTGGACGCACTGGGCATGAAAGACACCATCATCATGCACCCCGGACCCATGAACCGGGGCCTGGAAATCTCCGCAGCCGCCGCCGATTCCCCCCGCTCCACCGTCCTGGCCCAGGTCCGCAACGGCGTGTCCGTGCGCATGGCCGCCCTTTACCTGCTGCTCTCCGGGGACACCCGGGAACCAGCCGCCACCCCCGCCCTGGCGTATACCGGCACCCATTCCACCAAGGAGAGCAACTGATGGCAGGCAACACCGGAACCTATCTGATCCGCGGGGCCTCAATCCTGGGTGGAGAGGCGTCGGACCTCCTGATCCGTGACGGCCTCATCGCCGAAACCGGAACCGGACTGTCGGCCGAAGGCATTGCCACTGATGCAACCGTCATCGACGCCGCCGGTTTGGTGGCGCTGCCGGGCATGGTGGACGTCCACACCCACCTGCGCGAGCCCGGCCGCGAGGACGCCGAGACCGTGGAGACCGGGACCCGTGCTGCTGCCCTGGGCGGCTACACCGCCGTGCACGCCATGGCCAACAGCACTCCCGTCGCTGACACCGCCGGCGTGGTGGAGCAGGTGTACAGCCTGGGCCAGAAGGCCGGCTGGGTGGACGTGCGCCCCGTAGGCGCCGTGACCGTGGGGCTCGCCGGTGAGCAGCTCGCCGAGCTTGGCGCCATGGCCGATTCCCGCGCCCGGGTACGCATGTTCTCGGACGACGGCATCTGCGTCCACGATCCGGTCCTCATGCGCAGGGCGCTGGAGTACGTCAAGGCGTTCGACGGCGTGGTGGCCCAGCACGCGCAGGAGCCGCGGCTTACCGCCGGCGCCCAGATGAACGAGGGCGAAGTGTCAGCGGTGCTGGGACTTGCCGGATGGCCCGCAGTGGCAGAGGAAAGCATCATCGCCCGGGACGTCCTGCTGGCCCAGCACGTCGGCTCCCGGCTCCACGTCTGCCACGTCTCCACGGCCGGTTCGGTGGAAATCATCCGCTGGGCCAAGGAACGCGGCATCAATGTCACGGCAGAGATCCCCCCGCACCACCTGCTGCTGACCGACGACCTGGTCCGCAGCTACGATCCCGTCTACAAGGTCAACCCGCCGCTGCGTACCGACGCCGACGTCCAGGCGCTGCGCGCCGGCCTCGCGGACGGGACCATCGACGTCGTTGGCACCGACCATGCCCCGCACCCCAGTGAGCACAAGGAATGTGAGTGGGCGCAGGCCGCCATGGGCATGACAGGGCTGGAGACCGCCCTGTCCGTGGTGCAGCACACCATGATCGAAACCGGCCTGATGACCTGGGCGGACTTTGCCCGGGTGACCTCCGCCGCTGCCGCAAAGATCGGCCGCCTGGAGGACCAGGGCCGCCCGCTGGAAGCAGGCGAACCCGCCAACGTCATTTTGGTGGACCCCGCCGCGCGCTGGATTGTTGAACCTTCCCTGATGGCCACCATGGGCCGGAACTCGCCGTTCAAGGGCATGGAACTGCCAGGCAAGGTTGTTGCCACGTTCTTCAAGGGACACCCCACTGTCCTGGGCGGCGCCCTCAACACCCCGTACCGGCACGCCGCTTCCGTAGGCGCCGCCTGATGGACACCCAGCTGCTCTCGCTGGTCATCACGCTGGCCCTTATCGCCGCCGCCTTCGGCCTTATTTGGCTGGGCTGGCGGAACCGCCTGCGCCGCCAGGCCGACGTCGAAAAGCTGCCTTCGGTGCCCGAGGCGCCGGGGGAGCCGCTCACCAGCGCCGAGGGGCAGTACGTCGCGTCCACCACCGGCGGCGACTGGCTGGACCGGATCGCAGTGCACGGGCTCGGCATCCGGACGAACGCCACGCTCGAGGTCTACCCGCACGGCGTCCTTTTCGACCGGGCAGGGGCACCGGCGCTCTACATTCCCGCGGCTTCCCTCACGGGGGTGCGGCTGGACAGCGGCATGGCGGGCAAATTCGTGGAAAAGGACGGCCTCCTGGTCCTGGCGTGGATGCACGGCAGCCTCGAGCTGGACACCGGCTTCCGCACCCGCCGCGCAGAGGACAGAGACGTGCTATTCGCAGCACTTCAGGAATTGATTTCTTCAGCCCCCGCGGCTGATGCCAATAGTGGAAAGTAAGACAGTGACAACAAACGCAGCAGTATCGGCCCCAGTTCCCGTTCCCGTTTCCGCTCCAGCTGCGCTGGTGCTCGAGGACGGCCGCATCTTCCGCGGACGCAGCTACGGCGCCACCGGAACCGCCCTGGGCGAGGCAGTCTTCGCCACCGGCATGACCGGCTACCAGGAGACCATTACAGACCCCTCCTACGCCCGCCAGCTCGTGGTCCAGACCGCCCCGCACATCGGGAACACCGGTGTGAACAACGACGACGCCGAGTCCCGCCGCATCTGGGTGGCCGGCTACATTGTCCGTGACGCCGCCCGCCGCCCCTCGAACTGGCGCTCGGAGCGTTCGCTGGACGAGGAGCTGGTGGAGCAGGGGATCGTGGGCATCCAGGGTGTGGACACGCGCGCCATCACCCGCCACCTGCGGGAGCACAAGACCATGCGCGCGGGCATCTTCTCCGGTGAAGCCTCGCGGGCCACGGACAAGGAACTGGTGGACGCCGTGCTCGCCAGTGCCCCGATGGAAGGCGCACGGCTGGCCGAGGAAGTCAGCGTTGACGAGGCGTACGTGGTGGAACCGAAGGACCACGGCTGGGACGGCGAACCCCGCTTCAGCATCGCCGCCGTCGACCTCGGCATCAAGGCCATGACCCCCGTCCGGTTCGCAGAGCGCGGCGTCCGGGTCCACGTGCTCCCCGCCACCGCCACCCTGGAAGACGTCAAGGCGGTCAACCCGGACGGCTTCTTTATGTCCAACGGCCCCGGCGACCCTGCTACGGCCGACGCCCAGGTGAAGCTGCTCCGCTCCGTCCTGGACGAAAAACTGCCCTACTTCGGCATCTGCTTCGGAAACCAGATCCTGGGCCGTGCCCTGGGCTTCGGCACCTACAAGCTGCGCTACGGCCACCGCGGCATCAACCAGCCCGTGATGGACCGCCGCACCGGCAAGGTGGAAATCACCTCCCAGAACCACGGCTTTGCCGTAGATGCTCCGCTCGACGGCGCCACGCAGGCCCCCGAGGCACGCTACGGGCGCGTTGAGGTCAGCCACGTCAGCCTGAACGACGACGTCGTGGAAGGCCTCGCCTGCCTCGACATCCCCGCCTTCTCCGTGCAGTACCACCCGGAGGCAGCGGCCGGCCCGCACGACGCCGCCTACCTGTTCGACCGCTTCATCGACCTCATGGAGGGAACGCGGGACGGCAGGACCGCCAACCTGTCCAAGGACCCGGTTGACTCCGCACACCCCGCAGGCGCCGAACACAAAAACGACAACAAGACTGAGGACAAGAAGTAATGCCGAAACGTACAGATCTCAAAAGCGTCCTCGTCATTGGTTCCGGCCCGATCGTTATCGGCCAGGCCGCTGAATTCGACTACTCCGGCACACAGGCGCTGCGCGTCCTCAAGGAGGAGGGCCTGCGGGTCATCCTGGTCAACTCCAACCCGGCCACCATCATGACCGACCCGGAGTTCGCCGACGCCACCTACATCGAACCCATCACCCCCGAGGTGGTGGAGAAGATCATCGCCAAGGAACGCCCGGACGCCGTGCTGCCCACCCTCGGCGGCCAGACAGCCCTGAACACGGCCATCGCCCTGGACAAGAACGGCGTGCTCGAGAAGTACAACGTGGAGCTCATCGGAGCCAACATCGCCGCCATCGAACTGGGCGAGGACCGCGAAAAGTTTAAGGGCGTGGTGGAACGTTGCGGCGCTGAATCTGCCCGCAGCCACATCATCCACAGCATGGACGAGGCCCTTAATGCCGCTGACGACCTGGGCTACCCCATGGTGGTCCGGCCGTCCTTCACCATGGGCGGACTCGGCTCGGGCCTCGCCTACAACGAGGACGACCTCCGCCGCATCGTGGGCCAGGGCTTGCAGTACAGCCCCACCAGCGAGGTGCTGCTCGAAGAGAGCATCCTGGGCTGGAAGGAATACGAGCTCGAAATGATGCGGGACAAAAACGACAACGTCGTGGTGGTCTGCTCCATCGAGAACTTCGATCCCGTAGGCGTCCACACCGGCGACTCCATCACCGTGGCTCCCGCCCTCACGCTGACTGACCGGGAATACCAGCGGCTGCGCGACATCTCCATCGCCGTGATCCGTGAAGTGGGCGTGGACACCGGCGGCTGCAACATCCAGTTCGCCATCGACCCCGCCACCGGCCGCGTGGTGGTCATCGAGATGAACCCGCGCGTGTCCCGTTCCTCGGCCCTGGCTTCCAAGGCAACCGGCTTCGCCATCGCCAAGATCGCCACCAAGCTCTCCCTGGGCTACACGCTGGATGAGATCCCGAACGACATCACCCAGAAGACCCCGGCGTCCTTCGAACCCACCCTCGATTACGTTGTGGTGAAGGTACCGCGCTTCGCGTTCGAGAAGTTCCCGGCCGCGGACAACACCCTGACCACCACCATGAAGTCGGTGGGCGAGGCCATGGCCATGGGCCGCAACTTCACCGAGGCCCTGCAAAAGGCGCTGCGGTCGCTGGAGCAGAAGGGTTCCCAGCTGGACTTCAGCTCCGTTCCCGAATGGGAAGTGGCTGAGCTCATCGAAAAGGCAAAGCGCCCGACGACGGAACGGCTTCACCAGGTCCAGCGCGCCCTCCTGGGCGGCGCCAGCGTGGAGGACCTTTTCGAGGCAACCAAGATCGACCCCTGGTTCCTGGACCAGCTCCAACTGCTCAACGAGATCTCCCTCGAGATCCGCCAGGCCGGCGCACTCACGGCTGACATGCTGAAGCGCGCCAAGCGCCATGGCTTCTCGGATGAGCAGATCGGCGCCCTCACCCACAACTCCGAGGCCGTGGTCCGCGGCGTCCGCCAGGCACTGGGGATCCGTCCCGTCTACAAGACCGTGGACACCTGCGCCGCGGAATTCGCCGCGTACACGCCGTACCACTACTCGGCCTATGACGAGGAGGACGAGGTTGCGCTGCACTCCAAGCCGTCCATCCTGATCCTCGGTTCCGGCCCCAACCGCATCGGCCAGGGCATCGAGTTCGATTACTCCTGCGTCCACGCCTCGATGGCACTGCGCAAGGCCGGCTACGAGACTGTTATGGTCAACTGCAACCCGGAAACCGTCTCCACGGACTACGACGTCTCCACCCGCCTGTACTTCGAGCCCCTGACGCTCGAGGACGTGCTGGAGGTCATCGCGGCCGAGGAACGCACCGGCGGAGTGATGGGCGTCTTCGTCCAGCTCGGCGGCCAGACCCCGCTCAAGCTGGCCCAGCAGCTGGCCGACGCGGGTGTGCCCATCCTCGGCACCTCCCCGGAAGCCATCGACCTCGCCGAGCACCGCGGGGCGTTCTCGCGGGTCCTGGACAAGGCCGGCCTGATCTCCCCGAAGAACGGCACCGCAGTGTCCTTCGAGGACGCCAAGAAGATCGCGGACGAGATCGGCTACCCGGTGCTGGTCCGCCCGTCCTATGTCCTCGGCGGCCGCGGCATGGAGATCGTCTACGACGAGCCCAACCTGTCCCGCTACATCGCCAATGCCACGGAAATTACCCCGGACCACCCGGTCCTGATCGACCGCTTCCTGGAGGACGCCGTCGAAATCGACGTCGACGCCCTCTTCGACGGTACCGACATGTACCTGGGCGGCATCATGGAGCACATCGAGGAAGCCGGCATCCACTCCGGTGACTCTGCCTGCGTCCTGCCGCCCATCACCCTTGGCACCAACGTCCTGGAGCGCGTCCGCACCGCAACCCGGGCCATCGCCGAAGGCGTGGGCGTGCGCGGCCTCATCAACATCCAGTTCGCCCTCGCCTCCGACGTCCTGTACGTCCTCGAAGCCAACCCGCGGGCCTCCCGGACGGTGCCTTTTGTGTCCAAGGCCACCGGCGTGCAGATGGCCAAGGCCGCCGCCCTGATCGGAACCGGTGTCACCATCGGCCAGCTCCGCAGTGCCTACAAAATGCTGCCCGAAGTCGGCGACGGCTCCACCCTGCCCCTGGACGCCCCGGTGTCCGTCAAGGAGGCAGTCCTGCCGTTCAGCCGCTTCCGTACCCTTGAGGGCAAGGTGGTTGACTCCCTGCTCGGACCCGAAATGCGCTCCACCGGCGAGGTGATGGGCATCGACAAGCACTTCGATACCGCTTTCGCCAAGAGCCAGGCAGCGGCCAACAACGCCTTGCCCACCGAAGGCAAGATCTTCGTCTCGGTGGCAAACCGCGACAAGCGCTCGGTGATCATGGGCGTCAAGCGGCTCTCGGACCTCGGCTTCGAGATCGTCTCCACAGGCGGCACCGCCGATGTCCTGCGCCGCAACGGCATCCAGGCCACGCCGGTCCGCAAGGTGGCCGAAGGCAGCAGCGCCGAAGGCGAAGGCACAATCGCCGACCTCGTCATCGCGGGCGAGATCGACATGGTCTTCAACACCCCCTCCGGCGGCGAAGCCCGCAGCGACGGCTACGAACTCCGTGCAGCCGCCACGTCCATCGGCATCCCGTGCATCACCACGGTGGCCGAGTTCAATGCTGCCGTCCAAGCCATCGAGGCGATGCGCACCTACGAATGGTCGGTCACCAGCCTGCAGGAGCACGCCGCTGCCTTGCTGGAGTCCCAGAAGGCGGCCCTGCAGCATGCCTGAGCAGGCAGCAGCGTCCGCTGAAGTGCAGCGCCGGGAGCCCTTCGGCTCCCGGCTCGGTGCGGCCATGGCCGCACGCGGCCCGCTGTGTGTAGGCATTGACCCGCACCCGTCCCTGCTGGCCGGCTGGGGGCTGAAGGACGACGTCGAGGGCCTTCGCTCGTTTTCCCTGACGGTCCTGGAGGCGGTCGCTTCCCTCGCTGCCGCCGTAAAGCCGCAAGTGGCGCTCTACGAGCGGCACGGTTCCGCGGGGATGGCTGTGCTGGAGGAAGTCCTTGCCGTTGCCCGGGACGAGGCTGTACTCACCATTGCCGACGCAAAACGGGGGGACATCGGATCCACCATGGCGGCCTACGCCGACGCGTGGCTCCGCGACGGTTCCCCGCTGGCCGCAGACTCGGTGACGCTCAGCCCCTACCTTGGCTTCGAGTCGTTGCGTCCTGCCCTCGACCTGGCGGCCGACACGGGGCGTGGAGTGTTTGTCCTCGCCCTGACCTCCAACCCCGAAGGAGCCTCGGTCCAGCACGTTGGTGGAGCGGACTCCGTGGCACGAAGGATCGCCTTGGCGGCCGGCGGGGAAAACCGCCGCTACCCAGGGGAGCTTGGTTCGGTCGGCCTGGTAGTCGGTGCAACCGTTGGTTCTGCCCTTTCGGACCTTGATGTGGACCTCGCCGGCATGCGCGGGCCCATCCTGGCGCCGGGCCTGGGAGCGCAGGGGGCCACTCCGGCCGATCTCCGTGCCACCTTCGGCAGCGCCTACCCGCAGGTGCTGGGAACTTCCAGCAGGGATATTCTTTCAGCCGGACCGCAGCCGCGTGCATTGCGGGAGGCCGCCCAACGGACCCTTGACGGGCTGCGGGGCGAATAGCTGCCCGATTCCCCGGATGCATTGATTCGGGCAGCACCAAAGGGTAGTTTCAGGACATGTCCAAGGGCGGCCGCCCTTGGACGTATCCACCCAGATCCGGGGGTGTCCACCATGGTGCTGCGACCCTTATCCGCATCCGAACGAACTGATGCCTTGAACAAAGCGGCGGCAGCCAGGGCAACCCGGGCCGCGGCCAAGGAAAGCCTCAAGAACGGTGCGAGCTCCGCAGCGGACATCATCAATTCCGCGATGGAGGACGAAGCGATGGCCCGGATGAAGGTTTCGGAACTGCTGGAGGCATTGCCTGGTGTAGGAAAAGTCCGGGCCGCCGCCATCATGAAGCAGCTGGGTATCGCCGCCTCCCGCCGGCTCCGCGGCCTGGGCGTCCACCAACGCCGGGCGCTGGTAGATTTTATAGACGAGAACTAAAGCGGGTCCTTCCCGCTTTCCCCGAACTCCGGCACAAAGGAATACGTGAGCAAAAAACCTGGACTGACAGTCCTCGCTGGTCCGACGGCTGTTGGCAAAGGCACCGTGTCCACCTACATCCGGGACAACTACCCCGAGGTCTGGCTCTCCGTATCAGCCACCACCCGCGCCCCGCGGCCAGGTGAAGTCGACGGAGTCCACTACTTCTTCAAGGCCAAGGAGGAATTCGAGCGGCTCGTTGCCGAGGGAGAATTCCTCGAGTGGGCGGTAGTGCACGGCCAAAACACCTACGGGACTCTCAAGAGCACCGTGAACCAGGCGATCGCCGAGGGCCGGTCAGTGCTGCTGGAGATCGACCTGCAGGGCGCGCGCCAGGTCAAGGCAGCCGTTCCGGACGCCCAGTTCGTCTTCCTCGCTCCGCCGAGCTGGGACGAAATGGTCCGCCGGCTGGTGGGCCGCGGCACGGAAACACCTGAGGAACAGCAGCGCCGGCTGGAAACCGCTAAACTGGAGCTTGCTGCTGAACCGGAGTTCGACTACACCGTCATTAACGACGACGTTCGCCGGGCAGCGGACGAGCTTGTTTCACTCATGGGGCTGACCCCGCATCCGCACGGAACGCCGGAACGGTCAACCCGCTAGAAATTTGGAGAATTCGTGTCCACGAACCTTGAAGGCATCATCAACCCGCCGATCGACTCGCTGCTCGAAGCAGCGGATTCAAAGTACGGCCTGGTGATCTTCGGTGCCAAGCGTGCTCGTCAGATCAACGCTTACTACGCCCAGCTGCACGAGGGCCTCTTCGAATACGTCGGCCCGCTGGTAGACACCAAGCTGAACGAAAAGTCGCTCTCCATTGCCCTGCGCGAGATCAACGAAGGCAAGCTGGTCTCCACGCCGATCGAAGCCGCAGAGTAACACTGCCGCCTGACGTGCTGTTGACGGAGGTCACGTGCGCATAGTCCTCGGAGTCGGGGGAGGGATTGCCGCCTACAAGGTGGCATCGCTCCTCCGGCTTTTTACTGAAGCCGGCCATCACGTCACTGTGATCCCCACGGAGGCGGCCACCCGCTTCGTTGGCACCGCCACCTGGGAGGCGTTGTCCGGAAATCCGGTCAGCAACAGCGTTTTCGACGACGTCCACCAGGTCAACCACGTCCGCCTGGGCCACGAAGCGGACCTGGTGGTCATCGCCCCGGCCACCGCCGACCTCCTGGCCAAAGCGGCTACCGGACAGGCCGGGGACCTCCTCACCAACACCCTGCTGATGGCCCACGGCCCCGTACTGTTCGCCCCGGCCATGCACACCGAGATGTGGCAGCACGCGGCTACCCAGGCGAACGTGGAAACGCTGCGGAGCCGTGGAGCGGCCGTCCTGGAACCGGCAACCGGCAGGCTGACCGGCTCTGATTCAGGTCCCGGGAGGCTGCCCGAGCCCGAGGTGATTTTCGACGCCGCCCTGGCCCTGGTCCAGGGCCAGTCCGACTACCAGCTGCCGCTCGCGGGACGCACCGTCACCATCAGCGCCGGGGGGACCCGCGAACCCCTGGACCCGGTACGGTTCCTGGGCAATAGGTCCTCCGGTAAGCAGGGAGTGGCGCTGGCCCTCGCCGCCCGGAATGCCGGCGCTACGGTACGCCTGCTCGCAGCCCATATGGAAGTTCCACCGCCGGCGGGCGTGGAAGTGGTGCCCGTGGAGACTGCCCTGCAGCTGCGTGAGGCGGCGCTGGCAGCAGCGGCGGATTCCGACGTCGTGATTATGTCCGCCGCGGTGGCCGACTTCCGCCCGTCGGAGGTCTCGGATACCAAAATCAAGAAGCGCGATGACAGCGCCGACCCCGTGATCACGCTGGTCCGCAACCCGGACATCCTGCACGAACTGGTGGAACTCCGGAACAGCGGCGGCCACGCGGAGAGGCAGCAGCTGATCGTAGGTTTCGCTGCCGAAACCGGCGACAGCAATGGTGACGTGCTGGCCTACGCGGCAGCGAAACTGGAGCGTAAAGGCTGCGACTTGCTGGTGGTGAACCATGTGGGCGCGGATAAGGTCTTCGGCCAGGATACGAATTCCGTTGTCATCCTGGCCCGGTCCGGCTCCGAACCACAAGAGGCGGCCGGCACCAAGACTGAAGTTTCGGCGGCCATCATCAGCCGGATCGGCTTTGAACTGAATCACGTTTCCCCCCGCGCCTGAAATGTTTCAGGCTTTCGTTCCTTAGCACGAGGACATCTCCCGAGGTCTCCTGCGGGGAGGACGAATCCCAACCAGTAAGGTAGTTGAGTGACTTTACCGCTGCACCTTCCCCAGTCCCACGCGGCCACGCCCTCCGCGCTCCGGCTCTTCACCTCCGAGTCGGTCACCGAAGGCCACCCGGACAAGATCTGCGACCAGATCAGCGACGCCATCCTCGACGCCCTGCTGGACAAGGACCCGGAATCCCGCGTCGCCGTGGAGACCATGGCCACCACCGGCCTGGTCCACGTGGCCGGTGAGGTCACCACCGACGCCTACGTGGAAATTCCCCAAATCGTCCGCGAGACCATCCTGGGCATTGGCTATGACTCCTCGGCCAACGGGTTCGACGGCGCCCGGTGCGGCGTTTCCGTGTCCATCGGCCAGCAGTCCAACGACATCGCAGGTGGAGTCTTCAACTCGCTTGAAGCCCGCGAGGGCCGCCAGGAGGATGACTACGACCTTCAGGGCGCAGGCGACCAAGGCCTCATGTTCGGCTACGCAAGTGACGAAACTCCCTCCTACATGCCCACGCCCATCTGGCTGGCACACCGACTTTCGGAGCGGCTCACGGAAGTCCGCAAGTCGGGGGAGCTGCCATACCTCCGCCCGGACGGCAAGACCCAGGTGACGGTGGGCTATGACAAGGACCTGCCGGTCTCCGTCGAAACCGTGGTCATCTCCAGCCAGCACGCCGAAGGCGCAAGCCTCGAACAGCTCCGCGCTGATCTTGCCTCCATTGTCATCGCGCCCGTGCTGGCCGGTGCCAACCTGGACATCTCCCGCGCTGCGAACATCCTGAACCCGGCCGGCGAGTTCGTTATCGGCGGCCCCGTCGGTGACGCCGGCCTGACCGGGCGGAAGATCATCGTTGATACCTATGGCGGCATGGCACGCCACGGCGGCGGCGCCTTCTCCGGCAAGGACCCGTCCAAGGTGGACCGCTCCGCCGCTTACGCCATGCGCTGGGTTGCCAAAAACGTTGTTGCAGCAGGTCTGGCCAAACGCGCCGAAATCCAGATTGCCTACGCCATCGGCCAGGCGCGTCCCGTGGGCACGTACGTTGAGACGTTCGGTACCGAAACGGTGGACCCCGCCCGCATCAGCGCTGCCATCGCCGAAATCTTCGACCTTCGTCCCCGCGCCATCATCGACGCCCTGGACCTTAAGCGGCCCATCTACGCCAAGACTGCAGCCCATGGGCACTTCGGCCGGGACGATCCGGACTTCACCTGGGAGCGCCTGGACCGTGTGGACGACCTGAAGGCTTTCTTCAACGCGTAGCCGGTGGCCGTGGCCGAACCCGGCGCGGATGCCGTTGCCGGGTGGAATGTCTGTGCCTGCCGGTTTACTGACCAGATCCACCTGGTGATGCTGAACGGAGGTAGCCGAAGTGGTTGCTGACGATTCCACACAACCGTTGCTGGATCTGCCGGCAGCGGTACAGCCGTCCCTGCTGCAGGGTTTCCCTTCCCGCAAACAGCAGGCGGGCCCGCAGTTAGCAGACCACCTTCCGGTGGCCAGGGTATTGGTGGAATCCTCGCTGCCGCACTTGGACCGGCCTTTTGACTACGGTGTTCCTGCCGGGCTGGATGAGGATGCACAGCCCGGTGTCAGGGTGAAGGTCAAGTTCAACGGCCAGGACCTCAGCGGGTTCATTATGGAACGGGTGGCGGAGTCCGACGCCGGCCACACGCTGTTGCCACTGGCGAAAGTCGTTTCCCCGGTTCCCGTCCTGACGCCCGAGGTCCGCGACCTGGTCACCGCCGTAGCCTCCCGCTACGCGGGAACCGTCAGCGATGTCCTCCGGGTTGCCGTCCCGCCGCGGGTAGCCCGGCTGGAGAAAACGTATCCGGCTTCCGCGGAACCTCCTGCGTCGACAGGTGAGAGCGCGGCAGCTAAGGACCCCGGCGCAGACGATGCCTGGATAAGTTTCCGGAACGGTCCGGCCTTCTTGCGCCACCTAAAAGACGGTGGTTCCCCGCGGGCGGTCCTAAATCCCCTCCAAGGCTACGGACCCGCCGGGTGGCCGCAGTTGCTGGCCCAGGCCATTGCCGCAGCCCATGCTTCCGGGCGGGGAGCCGTGGTGGTGGTCCCGGACAACCGGGACCTGGACCGGCTTGAAGAGGCCGTGGGAGCGCTGTTGCCGGAGCAGGCCGTAGCCCGCCTCACCGCGGAGGACGGCCCCACGCCCCGCTACCAGAACTTCCTGCGGCTCCTCGCCGGAACCGCGCGGGTCGCCATCGGCACCCGGTCAGCTGCCTATGCTCCCGTCAAGGACCTGGGGCTCGTGGTGTGCTGGGACGACGGCGATGACCTCCACATTGAGCAGCGTGCGCCCTACGCCCACGCCCGGGAAGTCCTGCTCCTGCGCGCCGAGCAGTCCGGGGCTGCCTGCCTTTTGGCCGCGCATTCCCGCAGCACGGAGGTCCAGCGGCTCACCGAGACAGGCTGGGCGCTGCCCGTGGAAGCGGACCGCACGCTGGTCCGCCGCACCGTCCCGCGCGTGGTGAACACGGCCGACAGCTTCGAACAGGAGCGGGATCCGCTCGCCAGGATCGCCCGCCTTCCCGGCACTGCCTGGCGGGCCGCCAAGGAAGGACTCGAACGGGGACCGGTCCTGGTCCAGGTTGCCCGCGCCGGCTACGCACCATCGCTGGTGTGTGACCACTGCCGGGAGCCCGCACGCTGTGCTGCCTGCCAGGGTCCTCTGGCCGTGGCCGGGGCCAGCGGAACCTCAGCCCTGCCCCAATGCCGGTGGTGCTCCACCCCGGCGCCCGACTGGCACTGCACGCACTGCAACGGCCGGAAGCTCCGCAGGGGCGCAACGGGTGTAATCCGGACAGCCGAGGAGCTGGGCAGGGCCTTCCCCGGCAAAACCGTCATCACGTCCTCCGGGGACCAGGTCAAGGCGCGCGTAACCAACGGCAAGGCTTTGGTGGTTGCCACAGTGGGAGCCGAACCTGTAGCAGAAGGGGGATATGCCGCCGCCTTGCTGCTGGATGGTGACTCCCTGCTGCGCCGCGAGTCGCTGCGCGCCAGCGAGGACACCGTGCGGCGTTGGTTCAATGCCGGGGCCTTGGTCAGGCCTGCCACCGAAGGCGGCCTTGTGGTGGTTACGGCAGCGGACACCGCAGCTGTGGGCGCGCTGCTGAGATGGGATCCTGCAGGTTACGCCCAGCGCGAGCTCTCCCTCCGGGCCGAACTGCAGCTTCCACCGGCGGTGCGCATTGCCTCCATCACCGGCCCCCGGGCCGCCGTCGGGCATTTCTCAGGTGCAGTGGCAGCGCAACTGGAACAAGCAGGCGTCCGCCTCCGTACCGCGGGCCCCGCGCCGCTCGTTCTCAGCGGTCCGCCCTCCACCCGCCGCTCGGCGGAGGACGTCCGGACCCTCCTGTTCTTCCCCTACGCACAGGCCGCGGCGGTGACCCGCGTCCTGCGTGCAACCCGGGCGGCAACGGCCGCTAAGCGAAGCGCGGAACCTGTCCAACTGCGACTGGACGGAGTGGACGTACTGTAGCGGAGCCTCCTGGCCGCGGCCGCTGTTAGAGTTATCGGCGGCGCTGGGTCGTCTTGCCGCGGCGCTGTGTCATCTTGCCGCGACGCTGGGCGACGATGTCGTGTGCCACGTCCACCAGTTGGCGGGCGGATTCCTCCCAGCTGAACTCGCGGGCACGGGCAGCAGAGCGCCGCGAAATTTCCTCCCACCGTTCCCGGTCGTCCAGTTCCTTCACAGCGTCGGCAAACTGCTGGGGCGATGCCGGGTCAACGTAGCTGGCTGCATCGCCGCCTACTTCCCGGAATATGGGGATGTCGCTGGCGATGACCGGCGTGCCCAGCGCCATGGCCTCGACCAGCGGCAGGCCGTACCCTTCCGCCCGGGAAAGACTCACCAGCGCGGTTGCTGTTTCCAGGAACGTGGCATATTCCTCGTCAGTGACGCCGTTCTGGAACTCCACATTCGCTCCAGGCGGGATGAGCTTCTCCAGTTCGGCACGCCGTTGAGGAGTGATCCGGCTGAGCAGGTGAAGCGTGAAGCCGGGCAGTCCAGCCATTCCGGCCACCATGGTTTCCACATTTTTGTAGGGCATGAATGAGCCCATGTACACAAGGCAGGGTTTGGCGCCGGCCTCCGGGGAGCGGGGCTCCTGGGCCGGCTGCGGTGCATTGCTGATAATCCGGACAGGACGGCGCGTCAGCCGGTACTTGGCCATCAGTGCCTCCGTGGTCCTGCTGATGGTGGCTACGACGTCGGCCCGGTTGAGTAGGAGGCGCTGCGGCCAGTACGCCTTGTGATAGAGGCGCCAGAGCAGCCGCACCGGGGCCGGCAGGAATCCCGGAGGTGCTGGGTGCTCGTAGTAGATGAGGTCGTGCAGGGTCAGGACCAGGCCGTACTTGCGGCCCAAGGTGCCCATGGTCTGCATTGGGCAGACCACCACGTCTGCGCCGAGCGGGTTGATCTTGCGGGCAACAAACAGTTCTGCGGGGGACAGGGGGCTGTTGATCAATGTGTACGGCACATCCGGCAGCAGGGCCAGCTGGCGGATGTCAGAGATCAGCATCGACACGTCGGCGATCTTGGAGGCGGCCGCGATCAGGCTCGAACCGTAGCGGCTGATGCCGTCGTGGTGGTCTGTCCGGGTGAACCGGGCGTCGATGACAATCTTCACGCGGGGTGGTCCTTAAGGAAGCTGCGGATGTAGCGGGCGGCTGGCTCCGGCGTTTCGTAGTGGATCAAGTGGCCGACATCAGCAATGACCTCGAGTTCGCCGTTCGGCAGCAGTTCGACGAGCCGGTGCTGGCCGGGAAGCGTGGCGATTTCATCCTTCTCACCCGCGATCAGGAGCACAGGAAGGGTCAGGCTGCCGGCCACCTCGGCCACATGGCTGCTGACGGAGGCAGTAAACGATTCGAGGAGGCTGTCACGGCTGGCAAAAGCACTGAAGTACGCATGGTGCTGGCCGTGGATAAAGCGCCGCAGGCCCCGGTCGCCTGTCTTGGCCATGGCCTCGCTCATCACCCGGACTATCAGCGGGCTGCGCAGCAGGGCCAGTCCCAGCGGACGGGGAAGGCGGGCTGCAAGGCGGTAGTACAGCACCGCCAGCCTGGTCATCACGCCTTTGGCGCCTTCGAGGGCAGGCGCGGCGATGGGGTTGATGAGGATCAGGGGATTCACGGCGCCGGGGTGGGCGGCCACGAAATGGGCGGCAATGATGGACCCGAACGAGTGCCCCAGCAGAACCGTATCCGGCCCCAGGCCCAGGGCCGCCATGAATTCCGTGATGAATGCGCCGTACCCCGGAACTGTGTGGCCACCTGGCGCGAAGGCTTCCGAGCTGCCGAAGCCGGGCAGGTCCGGCATGATGATGCGCATCTCCGGAAGCTGGTCGGCCACCCGAAGGAGTCCGTGGTGGTCGCCGCGGAACCCGTGGATCACCAGGATGGTCCGGGTTTCAGCGGTTTGCAGCACGGGCTCGTAGGTCCAGAAAGCCACCCTGCCGCCGGCCAGCTGCACCGAGGAGGCACGGGCGCGGACGGCCAGGTCCGGGCCGATGAAGGTGGGCGTGGAGGGTTGCCCGGAGTGTGCTGTTTTCATGGGAGTCCTAATTGACGTTGTCCGGGTGGGAACCGGTTCTCTGTCCCCGGTCCAGGCCGGCGAGCGCATCCATGTCCCGGGCCGAGAGTTCAAAGCCGAACACGTCAAGGTTCTCGCGGATGCGCGCCTCGGTGCTTGCCTTGGGGATGGCGATGTTCCCCAGTTGTATGTGCCAACGGAGGATGATCTGGGCTGGCGACCTGCCGTGTTCGGCGGCACAGGCCTGGACTACAGGATCCGCCAGCACATGTCCGCGCCCCAGGGGACTCCACGCCTCGGTCCTGATCCCGAGATCATCGTGGATTTTCCGCAGCTCCAACTGCTGGAGCCAGGGGTGCAGCTCGATCTGGTTGACTGCAGGGGTTACCTCTGCAGTTTGCATCAGCCGGTCCAGATGGGCGGGCTGGAAGTTGCTGACGCCGATGGCCCGCACTTTTCCCTCGCGATAGAGGGTCTCCATGGCCCGGTAGGTTTCGGGGTACAGCCCACGCCGGGGGCAGGGCCAGTGGATGAGGTACATGTCCACGTAGTCCAGGCCCAGGTTGACCATGGAGTTGTCGAATGCACGCAGGGTGGCGTCGTAGCCGTGGTGGTCGTTCCACACTTTGGTGGTAACAAAGATGTCCTCCCTGGCCGGTGCCGGGAAAAGTTCACCGGAGCCACCGCTGCCTGCCTGTGTTCCGAGCTGGGAACTGATGCCGCGGGCAACCCCCGACTCGTTGCCATACATGGCGGCAGTGTCGAAGTGGCGGTATCCGGAACCGAGGGCCATGGCCACGAGGCCCGCCGCCTCCGATGGCGGCACCTTGTACAGGCCGTAGCCCAGCTGGTCGATCAGCACGCCGTTGTTCAGGCCCAGCCGCGGGGAGATCCTCATAGCCATGACTCTACCTACTCGCCACGGCAGGGCCCTCCATACCCACCAGGCGGCGCGCTGTGGCCTCGTCGAGGATCAGGTCCGTAGCCAGGCGCGCCGCTAAGGCGCCCTTGAGCCCGTTGATCTTGGATACGCCGGAAACCACGCAAATCCTGCGCCTTACCTGCCGAAGCTCGGCGAGGGCCGGGCCCGTGGACCGTTCGTTCAGGACGATCCCGCCTGAGGAACCGTCAGCGCGGAAGAACACCGTCGCAACGTCACCCACGACGTCGGACGTTGCCAGGATGTTGAGGTCGCTCTCGTCCAGGTAACCGCCGGCATAGACGTGGCTGGGGAAATCGGCATCGACGGATCCGACCCCAAAGATCGCGATGCTCATCTTTGCCTGAAGTTCAAGGATCCGCTGCACGCTGCGTTCATTCCACATGGCTGTCTTGGTGGCGGCGTGGTCAAAAAATGCCGGAACGGGGAATTGTTCCACCCGCGCGCCGTAGGCGCTGCCGAAGCGGCGCATGATGTCACTGGCGTAGGTAATGCCCGTCGTGTGCATGTTGCCTGCGCCGTTCAGCTGCACCACTACGCTGTCGTGGGTAATTTTCCTCGTCAGGTGGCGGCTGACGGCGCTGAGGGTGGAACCCCAGGCGACACCGATGATCGCGTTGGAATCCACCAGGGGCCCGATGGTGCGGGCGGCCTGCATCGCCACCCGGTCCAGGGTCTCGGCCTCGTTGAGTGTTTCCACGACCGGTACAACGTGTGCGTCTACCCCGTACCGGCGGCGAATCAGGCCCTCCAACTCCGGTCCTGTATCCAAGGGATTGCGGATCTGGACCTGAACCAGCCCCGAATCCCGGGCCGAGGACAACAGCCGGGAAACAGTCGAGCGGGAGGTCCCGAGTTCGCGGGCGATGGCATCCATCGTGAGGTCCTGCAGGTAATACATTTGTGCAGCCCGAAGGGCATCAGCGTGCCTGGAAGCGTCCACCTGAACTCCATTCTGCACGTTTGTGCATAGTGCTTGACTCCATTTTCCATTAGTCCAAACAATAGTTGAAGAACGACGGTGCGTCCGGCGGATGCCGGCACGCCAATAACCCA
>JBKJVX010000043.1:0-22085 GCA_046717065.1 Arthrobacter sp.
GAGCAGGTGTCGCCGATGGCGTGGATTTCGCCCATGGAGTCCTTGACGATGGCTACCGGGTAGTCATCGATCAGGATCCGGAGCGCCTGCTTGAGCTGGATTTCATCCGTCTTGCAGACAAGCTCGCCCTTTGGCTGTTCAGTCATCTGTGCTTTTCCCGTGCAGTCTCAGTTGTCCGTCAGCGCGAGTTCGCGCTCAACAGCGTCGGTGAGGCGCTCTTCGATTGCCGGTACCTTGATCTGCTGGATGATCTCGTGCAGGAAGCCCCGGACCACCAGGCGGCGGGCAACATCCTCAGGGATGCCGCGGGCCATCAGGTAGAACAGGTGCTCGTCGTCCAGGCGGCCGGTGGCGCTGGCGTGGCCGGCACCTTCGATCAGTCCGGTTTCGATTTCGAGGTTCGGCACCGAGTCGGCGCGGGCGCCGTCCGTGAGGAGCAGGTTGCGGTTGGCCTCGTAGGTGTCGGTTCCTTCTGCTTCCTTGCGGATCAGGACGTCACCAACCCAGACGGCGTGGGCGTTGCGGCCCTGCAACGCGCCCTTGTAGAGCACGTTGGACTTGCAGTTGGGCACTGCGTGGTCCACGAACAGGCGCTGCTCCAGGTGCTGGCCGGCGTCCGCGAAGTACAGGCCGAACAGTTCGGCCTCGCCGCCGGGGGCGGTGAAGCGTGCCGACGGCGTGACGCGGACCAGGTCCCCGCCGAGGCTGACCATGACGTGCTTGAGCTTGGCGTCGCGGCCGATCTTTGCCTGCTGGGAGGAGGCGTGGACGGCGTCGTCGTTCCATTCCTGGAGGGAGACAACCGTCAGGCTGGCCCCGTCTTCAACGATGATCTCAACGTTTTCCGATACGACCGCGGATCCCCTGTGGTTCAGGACCACAACTGCCTTGGAAAACTTCTCCGCCACGATCACGAGGTGCTGGGCGGCTGCCTCGAGGGACGTGCCTTCGATGTCGACGGAGATCTCCGTCAGGGCTTCGAACTCAGCCGGGATGGTGACGACGGTGGCTCCCGCGAAGTTTTCCCAGGCGTTGGCTGACACGCGGTCCTCGGGGATACCGGCGGTACCAATCCGCTGGTCGTCGCGGTTGACGCTTTCCACGGTGACCTGCTCAGGGCCGGTGACCACCACGGTGGGTGCGGCGCCGGAGAGGACCTCGGAGTGTAGGCCACGGAGGCGCTTCAGCGGGGTGAAGCGCCAGTCTTCCTCCATGCCGGTGAGCGGCTTGAAGTCGGCAAGCTTGTAGGAGGTCAGCCGGCCGGCGCGTGAGCTGTCCGGGATGCCGACGCCGCCGCCGTGGGAGTGGCTCTTGGCCGAAGCACCCGCAAGCGGTGCCTTGGATCCGGCATTGATCGGCGAGAGGCTCTCGCCTTCTTCGGTGAAGCCGTCGATGAACGGCTGGGCTGAGGGCGCGCCGATGCGTGCCTTTTCAGTAGTGATTTCAGTCATCGTTATCCGACGGACCCTTCCATCTGCAGTTCAATCAGGCGGTTCAGCTCAAGTGCGTACTCCATGGGGAGCTCGCGGGCGATGGGCTCGATGAAGCCGCGGACGATCATCGCCATGGCTTCGTCTTCGCGCATGCCGCGGGACATCAGGTAGAAGAGCTGCTCTTCGCTGACCCGGGAAACAGTTGCCTCGTGGCCCATCACAACGTCGTCTTCGCGGATGTCGATGTACGGGTAGGTGTCCGAGCGGCTGATGGTATCCACCAGCAGAGCGTCACAGCGGACGGTGTTGGCGGAGTGCTTGGCGCCTTCGCGGACCTGAACCAGGCCGCGGTACGCTGCACGGCCGCCGCCGCGGGCCACCGACTTGGAAATGATGGAGCTCTTGGTGTTCGGCGCAATGTGCACCATCTTGGACCCGGTGTCCTGGTGCTGGCCCTCGCCGGCGAAAGCGATGGACAGGGTTTCGCCCTTGGCGTGCTCCCCCACGAGGTAGACGGCCGGGTACTTCATGGTGACCTTGGAGCCGATGTTGCCATCGACCCATTCCATGGTGGCGCCCTCTTCGCAGATGGCACGCTTGGTCACCAGGTTGTACACGTTGTTGGACCAGTTCTGGATGGTGGTGTACCGGACGCGGGCGCCCTTCTTCACAATGATCTCCACCACGGCGGAGTGCAGGGAGTCCGAAGTGTAGATCGGCGCGGTGCAGCCTTCGATGTAGTGGACGTAGGAGTCCTCGTCCGCGATGATCAGGGTCCGCTCGAACTGGCCCATGTTCTCGGTATTGATGCGGAAGTATGCCTGCAGCGGGATATCCACGTGGACGCCCTTGGGCACGTACACGAAGGAGCCGCCGGACCAGACAGAGGTGTTCAGCGAAGCGAACTTGTTGTCGCCCACCGGAATCACGGTGCCGAAATACTCCTGGAAAATCTCCGGGTGTTCCTTCAAGGCGGTGTCGGTGTCCAGGAAGATGACACCCTGCCGCTCCAGGTCCTCACGCAACTGGTGGTAAACGACCTCGGACTCGTACTGGGCGGCGACACCGGAAACCAGGCGCTGCTTTTCGGCCTCGGGGATGCCCAGCTTGTCGTAGGTGTTCTTGATGTCCTCGGGCAGCTCTTCCCAAGTGGCAGCCTGCTTCTCCGTGGAGCGGACGAAGTACTTAATGTTGTCGAAGTCGATGCCGGAGAGGTCTGCACCCCAGGTGGGCATGGGCTTGCGATCGAAGTACTTCAGGCCCTTCAGGCGCAGGTCAAGCATCCACTCCGGTTCGCTCTTCTTGGCCGAAATGTCCCGGACCACTTCTTCGTTGAGCCCACGGCGTGCGTTGGCGCCGACGTCGTTCTTGTCAGCCCATCCGTACTCGTAGTTGCCGATGCCGTGAAGCTCGGGATTCTTTTCCAGAATCTCCGAGATCACAGTGTTTTCGGCTACCGCTTTCTCTGATAGTTGGTCCGTCATCACGGCCTTTCTTGCTGATGGTTGTTTACTTCATTCAGGCTGGCGGGGGCTGCCGGGGACCTAGGGGGTCCTTGGGCAGACAGCCTGCCTGTGGGTATATGGGTGGTGCACACGTGCCCGCCGCGGGCCAGCGTGGAGAGGCGGCGCACGTCCACACCCACCAGCCTTGAGAACACTTCGGTCTCCACGTCGCAAAACACCGGGAACCGGGCGGCGAGCTGTTGGATGGGGCAGTGGCCCTGGCACAGCTGCACGCTGGAGAGTGCCGCGGGGAGCGGGGGCTTGGCCTCGATGGAGGCTGCCGAGGCCACGAAGTTGTCACGGCTCAGGGCGTCCGCCAGCGCTTTGGCGCGGTCGGTGATGTCCGGGCCCGCCTTGGCGATTTCCGGGGCGTACCGGCGTTCCATGTCGGCGAAGCGCTCGACGGCGAATGCCCGCACTGCGTCCGGCCCGGCAACTTTCTGGAGCTGCTGGAGCGCGAGGGCTGCGATGTCCAGGTAGTCGTTGCCGAGGCTCGACTGGCCCTGCGAGCTGAGGACATAGCGCCGTGCGGGACGGCCTGCCCCGGCGCCGGACTTCGCCACGCGCTTGACTTCAATAACGCCTGCACGGGATAAATGGTCCAGGTGCCGGCGCACCGCCGCCGGAGTGAATCCCAGCAGGTCGCCGAGTTCAGCGGCGCTGACGGGTCCGTGTTCCAGGACGGCCGAGAGGACCCGGTCGCGGGTGCGCTCGTCGGCGTCAGCCACCGGACCGGCGGCGAAGGGGCCGCGGTCTGCGGGAGCCTGTGAGGCCCCGTGCCCGGCAAAGGGCACAGCAGTAGCATTGCTCATGGAATACACAACACAATCATGTCGTAATTTACTCCCTCGCTCCAGTAAGGGCAGGCTGCCCTGAGCTTCGGAGTTTTTGTCTACGTATGCCGGTCTGGCCACGGCGGAAGTCCTCATACCTGGACAAAAACTCGCGGCGGTCCCTCCCGCGGCGTCGAAGGACGTTGGAAAATACTACATCCC
Source organism: Arthrobacter sp. (assembly GCA_046717065.1). Taxonomy (GTDB): domain Bacteria; phylum Actinomycetota; class Actinomycetes; order Actinomycetales; family Micrococcaceae; genus Arthrobacter. The sequence goes on from JBKJVX010000043.1 coordinate 3,934, forward strand.
GTAGAATATTCGGGTGCGATCCCCCCAATCCCCGGTTCTGTCCATCAGCGGGCTAGTTAAGGATGTAGGCCCGCTTGCAACCCTGGACGGAAAAATGCTCCGGGTGGTGAGCGGGGTCTCCCTCGTCGCTGAGCGCGGCCAGGTCACCGCCCTCCTGGGCGCCAACGGTGCCGGGAAAACCACCACACTGGAATGCGCCCAAGGCCTTCAGAAAAGAAGCGGCGGCACCATCTCCCTGTTGGGCCAGGACCCCGCAACGGCAGGGGCGGAGCTGCGCTCCCGCGTAGGCGTGATGCTTCAGGACGGCGGGCTGCCGCCGTCGTCCAGGCCTGTTCCCTTGCTGCGGCACATTGCCGGACTCTACGCACAGCCCTGGCCCGTGGATGACCTGATTGAGCGGCTGGGCATCGGCGCGTTCAGCCGGACCACCGTCCGGCGCCTCTCCGGCGGGCAGAAGCAGCGCCTGGCCCTTGCCGCTGCGCTGATCGGCCGGCCGGAAGTCCTGTTCCTCGACGAGCCGAGCGCCGGCCTGGATCCGCAGTCCCGCCAACTGGTGTTCAACCTCATTTCCGAGCTGCGGGATGCCGGGATGGGCATCATCCTCACCACGCACCTGATGGACGACGCCCAGCGGCTGGCCGACTACGTTTACATCATCGACGGCGGCCGCAACGTGGCCGAGGGCACGGTCCAGGAACTGCTCCAGCGCAGTCCTGCAGTGGAAACGGGGGCCGAGCACATCCGCACGCTCGAGTTCGAAGCGCATCCAGGGCTGGATTTTGCCGGGCTTCTGCCGGCCGGCATTGCCGTCTCCGAAACCCGCGCGGGCAGGTACTCCGTCACGGGCAGCCTGACTCCCGGCCACCTCGCAGCACTGGCACGGTGGTGGGAAACGCACGACATCATGCCGGCTTCCATGACCCTGCAGGCTCGTAGCCTTGAAGACGTCTTTCTGGATATCTCGGGAAAGGACATCCGATGAACGGGACAGCGTCGGGCACTGCCGGCGCCACCCCAGGCAATGGTCCAAGCGCCACCATGGGAGGCGTTTCCGGCCGGCAGGATCCTGCCTCCCTGCTGCGCCGTGTTCTGCTGCAGGGCAAATACGAGTCTTTGGCCATGCTCCGGAACGGCGAGCAACTGATCCTGGCAGTAGTGCTGCCGCTCCTGGCACTTGTCGGCCTGACCGTGACGCCGTTCCTGGACGGGATGGGGGGAAGCCGCATTGACGTTGCCGTACCTGGCATCCTGGCCCTGTGCGCCATGTCCACGGCATTCACGGGCCAGGGCATCGCCACCGGCTTCGACAGGCGCTATGGCGTGCTGCGTTTCCTTTCCACCACTCCCCTGGGACGCGGGGGGCTGATCGCCGGCAAGGCGCTTTCGGTCCTGGCCGTCCTCTGCCTGCAGGTGGTTGTGGTCACTTTGGTGGCCCTGTCGTTGGGATGGCAGCCGCAGGCTGCCTCCTGGATTCCCGGCCTGTTCCTCCTGGCACTGGGCGCCGCCGCCTTTACCGCACTGGGCCTGCTGGTGGCCGGGACCGTTCGACCTGAAGCCACGCTCGCCATCACCAACCTGCTCTGGATCCTGCTGGGCGCCCTGGGCGGAATCGTCCTCCCGGCAGAACGCCTGCCTGCCGGCGCCCAGGCAATGGTGGAGTTCCTGCCCTCCGGTGCACTGGGTGAATCCCTGCGCCAGGCTTTCCTTACCGGCACGCTGAATGGCGGCGCCACCCTCATCCTGCTGCTATGGACCGTCATTGCCGGGGCAGCAGCCATCCGTTGGTTCAAGTGGAATTGAGATATCCGTGAGCACGGCCGCACGCCTCCCCCAGTTTGTTAACCGCCTGTCGTCCCGGCTGCCCCGCACCGTGGACGTCCGGGTGCGCCGCCTGGCGGTTGCCTCCCTGATCGGCCAGACCCTCCTGGTGGTCACCGGCGGCGCCGTGCGGCTGACGGCATCCGGCCTGGGCTGTCCCACCTGGCCGCGCTGCACGGACACGTCCCTGGTGAACACGCCGGAAATGGGCATCCACGGGTTCATCGAATTCGGCAACCGGCTCCTCACCTTCGCCCTTGCCGCCGTCGCCGCCCTGATGCTGGTGTACTTGTGGAACCTCCGCAAGGAGCGCCGGGACCTTTTCCTCCTGGCACTGGGGCTGCTGGCCAGCATCCCGGCCCAGGCCGTGATCGGCGGCATCACCGTGCTGACGAACCTCAACCCCTGGGTGGTGGGCCTGCACTTCCTGGTCTCCATGGCGCTGGTGGTGTTTGCCACGCTGCTTGTAAACCGTGCATTCGGCCGGACGGGCCGGTTCCGGACCGTCTCCCATGCCGCACTGCCAGGTGTCATGCGTCCGGTGACGGCTGCCGTCGCGCTCTTCTCCGCGCTGGCCGTGATGCTCGGCGTGGTGGTGACCGGGGCCGGTCCGCACGCAGGGGACGCTGACGCTCCCCGGAATGGGCTGGACTGGGACCTGTTCTCCCACATCCACGCCGTTCCTGCCTACCTCATCACCGCTGGAACACTGGTGGCACTTGCGCTGGTTTTCCTGCGCCGGATCACTGGGTCCTTCCGCACCGCCATCCTGGGACTGCTCGGCGTGACACTTCTTCAGGCCGTCATCGGCTTCACCCAGTACTACAACGGCATTCCCGCGCTGCTGGTCGCCGCCCATATGCTGGGGGCCGCGCTGCTGATGGTGGCCGCAACCAACGCCTGGGACATCGCCCGGTCCAGCCCCGTGGAGTAGTTCCGCCCGCTTCCCAATCTGCAATGCCAAGCATCTGCGGCAGGCCTGCTTCCTCCTGGTCAGCCTGCAGGCGTCCCTGCGGGGGCGGGCCTCCCTGGGGCCCGGGCAGGGTCGAGGAACTGGATGCCGGCCGGTTCAACCAGCAACACCCGGGCAGTGGCGATGTCGTAAAAAAGGCCGGTGGCTTGTAGGCTGCCGCGGGCGAGTGCCGGGCCCACCATCGGATGCTTTTCCAGCTTGCCCAGCTGCACTGCAACATTGACCATCGCCAACTGGTCCTGCCGGCTGTAGCCGGCTGCAGCGGCGGCCAATGCCACCGGATGGTCCGCCAGCAGCTCCCGGTAACTTGGCCGCGCGTGGTTAAGCCAGGCGTCGAACCCGGCACCAAGGGAAGGGTTTCCCTTGCCATGGGCGTCGTCGATCAGGGCTTTCATGGCACCGCAGTTGGAGTGCCCGCAGATGACGATCGACTCCACGGCCAAGCCTTTCACTGCGAAGGACAGGGCTGAGTCGATCGAGGCATCCTGGCCGTCGTGGCACACCACATTGCCGATGTTCCGCAGCGTCAGCAGGTCACCCGGGCCGCTGCTGGTGATCAGGTTCGGATTCACGCGCGAGTCCACGCAGGCCACAAACAGGGTGTCCGGGTTCTGGCTGTTTGCCAGGTCCTGGACCAGTGGACGGACCTGGTCCGCGAAGCGGCGGTGATACTTGTCGATGCCCAGCAGGAGCGGTTGCAACGGACGTGAGCCTTCCCCGACGTGGTCCCCGGCTTTACCGCCCGGTTGCGGCGGACCGGCAACGTCTTGCCAGAAGGCCCTGGGGGGCAGCGGAAGCTCCCGTGCTTCCTGGCGTTTGGGCGCCTGATCTGCCGCGTCCTGGAACAGCGTGTTTCCATGTTCCTCGAGGGAGACTGTCCCCCCGGCCGCCTCATGCTGGTGCTGCCAGGCGAGCAGGGCCTCCCGGAAGGCGTGGTCCACGTAGTCCGCATTCAACTCCACCACTACATTCACTCCGGCCGGAACGGCATGCAGGACGCGGTTGAGTTTCGGCAGGGCAAAGAAGCTGCAGGACCCGCCGATGGTGACCCGCCAGGCATCCGACGGCGAGGCGGGCCGATGGGATTGCACTGCTGCCCGCAGCACGCGCCACAGCACGCTGGCCGCCGCCAGAGCCAGCCCGATCATGACGCCCTCGAGGAGGTTCAGGAACACAACACAGAAGAGTGTCACCGCGTAGATCAGGAGATCCCCCGTGCGGAGGCTCGTCCTGATGTCGGCCACCTTGATCAGGCGCGCGCCGATCATCACCAGCAGGCCGGCCAGGACGGACAGCGGGATCAGCTGGATCAGTCCGGCGAACATGGCGGAGAAAGCCAGGACCCACACGCCGTGCAGGACGGCGGACAGGCGGGTTGCCGCGCCGGCCTCCACGTTGGTGGCGCTGCGGACAATAACTCCCGTTACCGGCAGCCCGCCGAGCGACCCGGAAACAATGTTGGCCGCGCCCTGGCCCACCAGCTCCCGGTTCAGGTTGGTGCGGGGGCCGCTATGCATCTTGTCCACGGCGACGGCGGACAGCAGCGACTCAATGCTGGCAATAAGTGCCATCGAAATGACGGCGAAGGCGACGGCACGCCAGTTGCCCTCTGGCAGCTCAGGCAACGCGACGGCGTCGAAAATTGACCCTGTGAAGGAGATCCGCTCAACGCCCGGGGCAAAGGCGACGGAGAGTGCGGTGCCGGCGGCGACGGCAGCCAGCGGCCCGGGGATCCGTCGCACCGCAGCCGGAAGGTGCTTCCAGCCAACGAGGATCAACACGACGATCAGCCCAAGCAGTGCGGCGTGCAGTTCGACGTCGGTGATGGCTGCAGGCAGCGCCATCAGGTTGTCGAGGGCGGAGCCGGCCGGCTGGCCACCGAGCAGGACCCGGACCTGCTGCAGGATGATGGTGATGCCGATGCCGGCCAGCATCGCTTTGACCACCACGGGAGAGACGGCCAGCGCTGCGCGCCCCACCCGGCTGATGCCAAGCAGCAGCTGCACGACGCCGGCAGCTGCGGTAATTGCGCACGTGACCTGCCAGCCGAACTCCTGGACGAGCCCGGCGACGACGACGGTGAGGCCCGCGGCGGGGCCGCTCACCTGAAGGGGTGATCCGCCCAGGGTACCCGCTACGATGCCGCCCACAGCGGCGGCAATGAGGCCGGCCATAATGGGCGCCCCGGACGCTGCGGCGATGCCCAGCGAGAGCGGCAGTGCAACGAGGAACACCACCAGTGAAGCCGGGACGTCGGCCCCGGGATGGCTGAAGACGCCCGGACGCCGGCGTTTCCTGCCGCCCCTTCCGGACGGCGGCGGACTGTGAATTGCAGCTGGAACAGTAGAGGGATCGGGTGCCTGTGCCATGGATTTTCCTTTGCTCGCGGGCAGGATCCTTCCCAGAATAACCAGGTTGTCACGAGCAGTGACAGACAAAAGTGAGCAACATGACATATCCGTCATATGAAATGTCAAGTGTCCCCCTGCTGCTTTCCACACTTACCGGACTCCTTAACGGGGCAAGCCTCCCCCGGCAGAACCGGGAGAGGCTTGACGTGCGGCAGGACGGCGTCTTTAGCCTGCCATGACCGCCGGCCCGATGAACGGATCAACCGCCAGGGCAATGAAGAGCAGGGTGAGGTAGCTGATGGAGCCATGGAAGACCTTCATGGCCCGCTTGTCGGAGATGTCCTCACGCTGGGCCCGGTTGTACAGGGAATGGGACTCATACAGGAACCAGGCGCCTGCCAGGACGGCGGAGGCCGTGTAGACCCAGCCCGCTCCGCCGGCGGGAATCATCAGCAATGAGCAGGCCACCATTGCCCACGCGTACAGGACCACCTGAACGGAGACCACTTTGGCGCCGGCGATGGCTCCGAGCATGGGGACCTTGGCGTTGCGGTAGTCCTCGCCGTAGCGCATGGACAGGGGCCAGTAATGCGGAGGCGTCCAGAGGAATATCACCATAAAGAGAATGACGGCGGGCCATTCCACCGAGTTGGTGACAGCCGCCCAGGCAATCAGCACCGGGAAGCAGCCTGCAGCACCTCCCCATACGATATTCTGCGCGGTACGCCGCTTAAGGATGATCGTGTAGATCACCACATAGAAGAAGATGGCCCCCAGCCCCAGCCAGGCGGACAGCGGATTGGCTCCGAACCAGAGGATGGCGATGGCGGCCGCGCCCAGGAGCCAGGAGAAGACCAGCGCTTCACGCGGCGTCACCTCACCGGTGACCAGCGGACGGTTCTCGGTCCGGTGCATCAGTTTGTCGATGTCGCGGTCGATGTAGCAGTTAAACGCTCCGGCGCTGCCGGCGGCGAAGGCGCCCCCCACCAGCGTGGCGAGGATGAGCCCGATCGAGGGGAAGCCGCGCTCCGCATAGATCATGGTGGGAAGGGTGCTCACGAGGAGCAGCTCAATCACGCGGGGCTTGGTGAGGGCAAGATACGCCTTGGCCTTACGGGCAATCCCGGCGCTTGTTGCCCGGGATGCGTTCAGCGGCGTATCTGTTGTGCTCACGGTGTCAGTCACCCGTTCTGTTGGCAGTTCTGTCTGGCTGTCCAGCTGTGTCATGAGGCCCGCCCGTCGGGGCGCCGGCGGAACCGTAATCACCGATCCTCGCCATGGCCGGGAGTCGCGGGAGCTAAAAAGGTCCGCCACCCGGCGCCAGCCTCCAAATATCATACCGTGCCGGTCCCCTCCCAACGGCCCGTCATTTGGTGCTGATGATCGCTCGCGCATCGATTCGAGCAGATTAACTCAACCTCCCTTCAGAAGGATTCATATAAGCCGAAATTGCGTCCAAAACGTGAGATTTCGGCCGCTCGCAGGGTGGAATAGAGCTAAGCTGTCACCAGATCAGCACGCAGCAAGGAAGCAGTGGAAAACGCATTCCCGGACTGGCCAGTGGCTGAGTGAAAAGATCAACGTTTCGATGGTGAACGGCTGGTACACACCGCAGCGGGCGCCACACAGCGTGCCTTCACACGGATCCGGTGTGCCATCTGCCACCAGCACAGAGAGGGGCCCGGTTTTCGTGCCACATTTGGAAGAGCAAGAACTGTCTTGGACCAGCCTGGACGAGCGCGCGGTGGATACCATCCGCGTGCTGGCAGCAGATGCCGTGGAGAAGGTGGGCAACGGCCACCCGGGAACGGCAATGAGCCTGGCGCCGGCCGCGTATCTCCTTTTCCAGAAGCTGATGCGGCACGATCCGCGGAATCCTGACTGGCTGGGCCGTGACCGCTTTGTGCTGTCCCCGGGCCACACCTCGCTCACCCTTTACATCCAGCTCTTCCTTTCCGGCTACGGCTTGGAGCTTAAGGACCTGGAGGCGCTGCGGACGTGGGGCTCACTGACCCCGGGCCACCCTGAGTACAAGCACACTGCCGGCGTGGAGATCACCACCGGTCCGCTGGGCCAGGGCCTGGCGTCCTCCGTGGGCTTTGCCTACTCCCAGCGCCGGATGCGCGGCTTGTTCGACGCCGACGCCGCCCCGGGTACCAGCCCGTTCGACCACACCATCTGGGTCATCGCCTCCGACGGCGACCTCCAGGAAGGCGTCACGGCCGAGGCTTCCTCGCTGGCCGGCCACCAGGAGCTGGGCAACCTCGTGGTGGTCTACGACGAGAACCACATCTCCATCGAGGACGACACCGACATCGCGTTCACCGAAGATGTCCTCAAGCGCTACGAAGCCTACGGCTGGCACGTCCAGCGCGTGGATTGGACCAAGACCGGCGAGTACAAGGAAGACGTCCAGGAGCTCTACTCGGCGCTCCTCGCTGCCAAGGCTGAGACGTCCAAGCCGTCCATCGTGTCGCTGCGCACCATCATCGGCTACCCGGCCCCCAAGAAGCAGAACACGGGCAAGATCCACGGTTCGGCCCTTGGTGCAGAGGAAGTCGCAGCACTGAAGGAGGTCCTGGGCTTTGACCCGGCCAAGTCCTTCGATGTGGACCAGGACGTCCTGGCCCACGCCCGCGCCGTCGTAGACCGCGGTGCTGCCGCCCGCAAGGAGTGGGAAGAGTCCTTCAACGCCTGGCAAGCAGCCAACCCCGAAGGCGCGGCCCTGCTGCAGCGCATCGAGGCCAAGGAACTGCCCAACGATGTTGACGCGGCCCTTCCGGTCTTCCCGGCCGGCAAGGACGTCTCCACCCGTGCCGCCTCGGGCAAGGTCCTGAACGCCCTGGGCCCGGTCCTGCCGGAGCTGTGGGGCGGGTCTGCCGACCTTGCTGAGTCGAACAACACCACTATCGAGGGCTCGCCGTCGTTCGTTCCGGCGTCGAAGCAGACCGATGCCTGGAAGGGCAACCCGTACGGCCGTGTGCTGCACTTCGGTATCCGCGAGCACGCCGCAGCCTCGATCGTGAACGGCATCAGCCTGCACGGCAGGACCCGCGCGTTCTCCGGCACGTTCCTGATTTTCAGCGACTACCAGCGCCCGGCCATCCGCCTCGGTGCCCTGATGGGGGTCCCGTCCCTGTACGTCTGGACGCACGACTCCATCGGCCTGGGCGAGGACGGCCCCACCCACCAGCCGGTGGAGCAGCTCGCCTCGCTGCGCGCCATCGTGGGCCTGGACGTTGTCCGTCCCGGTGACGCCAACGAAGTTGCCGTGGCCTGGAAGACGATGCTGGAGAACCACTCCAACCCGGCCGGCATCGTGCTGACCCGCCAGAACATCCCCACCTGGGAACGCGGCGAGGGCGAGGCCGACGGCGACACCTTCGGTTCCGTTGCCGGCGTCGCCAAGGGCGGCTACGTGCTGGCCGAAGCCGCCAAGGACGGCGCCACCGTCCCCGCCGACGTCATCCTCATCGGCACCGGCTCCGAGGTCCAGCTGGCCGTGAAGGCCCGCGAAGCCCTGCAGGCCGAAGGCATCGCTGCCCGTGTTGTCTCGATGCCCTGCGTTGAGTGGTTCAACAAGCAGGACGCCGCCTACCGCGAGTCAGTGCTCCCCGCAGCCGTCAAGGCCCGTGTGTCCGTTGAAGCAGGACTTGCCCTGGGCTGGAAGGAATTCGTTGGCGACGCCGGCCGTTCCGTCAGCCTTGAGCACTACGGCGCTTCGGCTGACTACAAGCGCCTCTTCCACGAGTTCGGCATCACCGCAGAAGCAGTAGCTGCGGCCGCCAAGGACTCCCTCGCAGGCCTGCAGGCCTGAAAACCCGATTTCCTAGGAGATACAGAACAATGACTACTCCCACCCAGCAGCTCTCCGACGCCGGAGTTTCCATCTGGCTCGATGACCTTTCCCGCGGACGCCTGGACACCGGCACGCTGGCCAAGCTCATCGAAGAGAAGAACGTGGTTGGCGTGACCACCAACCCGTCCATCTTCCACGCCGCGATCACGGCAGGCACGGACTACGATGCCACGATCGCAAAGCAGGCAGCAGCCGGCGCCAGCGTCGAGGACACCATCTTCGAGATCACTACCACCGACGTCGCAGACGCCTGCGACCTGTTCGCCCCCGTGGCAGCAGCCACCAACGGCGTGGATGGCCGCGTGTCCATCGAGGTTGACCCGCGCCTGGCCTGGGACACCGCAGGCACAATTGCCGAAGCCAAGCACCTGTACAAGCGGGTCAACAAGGACAACGTCCTGATCAAGATCCCGGCCACCCTCGAGGGCCTCGAAGCGATCACCGCCACCCTGGCCGAGGGCATCAGCGTCAACGTGACCCTGATCTTCTCCCTGGAGCGCTACCGCGCCGTGATCAACGCCTTCCAGTCCGGCCTGGAGCAGGCCAAGGAAAACGGCCACGACCTCTCCAAAATCCACTCCGTGGCCTCATTCTTTGTTTCCCGTGTGGACTCCGAGATCGACAAGCGCCTCGACGCCCTGGGCACCGACGAGGCAAAGGCCCTTAAGGGCAAGGCCGGCCTGGCCAACGCCCGCCTGGCCTACCAGGTCTACGAAGAGCTCTTCTCCACCGAACGCTGGGCCCTGCTGGCTGAAGCCGGCGCACTCCCCCAGCGCCCTCTGTGGGCTTCCACCGGCGTGAAGGATCCGGCCTACCCGGACACCCTGTACGTCACCGAGCTCGTCGCCCCCGGCGTGGTGAACACCATGCCCGAGAAGACCCTGGACGCCACCTTCGACCACGGCGTCATCACCGGGGACACCGTCACCGGCACCTACACCGAAGCCAACAACACCCTGGACGCGCTCGAAAAGCTCGGCATCTCCTACAACGACGTCGTCGCAATCCTGGAATCCGAAGGCCTGGACAAGTTCGTGGCCAGCTGGAAGGAACTGCTCGGCGACGTTGAGGGCGCCCTCGCCTCCGCACGGAAGGCTTCCTAACCGACAATGAGCACACTCAGCTACGAAGCCACAGGTGCCGCACAGCAGGCACTGGAACAGCACCTCCCCGCCTTGGTGGAGGACCGCATCGCCACCCGGATCTTCGCAAAGGACCACACCCTGTGGGGTCCGGATGCCGAAGCAGAGTCTGCCATCCGCCTCGGCTGGATTGAGGCGGCCGCCGTCTCCCAGCCGCTGGTGAAGGAGATCCTGGAACTCCGCGACACCCTCCGCGCCGAAGGGGTTACCCGCATCGCGCTCTGCGGCATGGGCGGGTCCTCGCTGGCTCCGGAAGTGATTGCGGGCACCGCCGGCGTCGAGCTGACTGTGCTGGACAGCACGGACCCGGACCAGGTCCGTGCTGCCCTGGCGGACCGGCTGGCGGAGACTGCGATTGTGGTCTCCTCCAAGTCCGGATCCACCGTAGAGACGGATTCGCAGCGAAGGGTCTTCGAGAAGGCGTTCAACGACGCCGGCATCGACGCCAACAGCCGCATCATCATCGTTACGGATCCGGGCTCCCCGTTGGACAAGGCCTCCCGTGAGGCCGGCTACCGGGCCGTCTTCAACGCGGACCCCAATGTCGGCGGCCGTTTCTCCGCGCTCACCGCGTTCGGCCTGGTACCCTCGGGCCTGGCCGGCGTGGACATCCAAGCCTTCCTGGATGAGGCTGAGGAGGCAGCCGAGGTCCTGAACGAGGACGCACCCGAGAACATCGGCCTTGCGCTCGGGACCGCGCTGGGCGGAACCAGCCCGCTGCGCAACAAGATCGTCATTGCTGAGGACGGTTCGGGCATTGTGGGCTTCGCCGACTGGGCCGAGCAGCTCATCGCCGAATCGACGGGCAAGCTGGGCACCGGCGTCCTGCCGGTCGTGGCCGGACCCTCCTCGCCCGAGGTAACCTCCGGGGCAGAGGACGTGCTGGTGGTCCGGCTGGTAGCCCCGGATACCGACGTCGAACTCGGTGAAAACCAGGTTGCCATCGCCGGTGGGCTACCCACGCAGATGATGGTCTGGGAGTTCGCCACGGCCGTCGCCGGGCGCCTGCTCGGTATCAACCCGTTCGACCAGCCCGACGTTGAGGCAGCGAAGGTGGCGGCACGCGGCCTGCTGGATGCCCAGCCGGAACCTACTCCCGCAACTTTCGTCGACGGCGCCATCGAGGTCCGCGGCGGCGACTGGCTGGGCGGTGCGTCAACGGCCGAGGAAGCAGTCCGCGCTTTGCTGGCAACCCTCCAGCCGGACAGCTACTTGAGCGTCCAGGCCTACTTCGACCGGCTGGCGTTCGCGCAGCTCGAGGTCATCCGAGACGAGCTTGCCGCTGTCTCGGGCCGCCCGGTTACTTTTGGCTGGGGGCCGCGGTTCCTGCACTCCACCGGGCAGTTCCACAAGGGCGGCCCCGCCATCGGCGTGTTCCTCCAGGTCACAGCTGCTTCGGCCGAAGACCTTTCCATCCCGGACCGACCCTTCACGTTCGGCGAACTGATCGCCGCGCAGGCGGCCGGTGACGCCCAGGTCCTGAGCGAGCACCGCCGTCCCGTGCTTCGCCTCCACCTGACCGACCGGGCTGCCGGTGTGGCACAGTTGCAGGACATCATTGCTGCGCTGTCCGCCAGGTCAGCCTCCGTTACTGAAAGCTAAGGCACAGAAGCAACATGCCAGAAACTGAATACGGCAGGACGTCCGGGGTGCGCCCCGGAAAGCCGCCGCGGAATCCGCTGCGGGATCCGCGTGACCGCCGCCTGAACCGGATTGCCGGTCCGTCATCGCTGGTGCTCTTCGGAGTCACCGGTGACCTTGCCCGCAAGAAGCTCATGCCTGCCGTGTATGACCTCGCCAACCGTGGGCTGCTGCCGCCCAGCTTCGCGCTGGTGGGCTTCGCCCGGCGTGAGTGGGACAAGGAGGACTTCGCCGCTGAGGTGAAGGCGTCCGTGCAGGCCTATGCGCGCACGCCTTTTGACGAGGCGGTGTGGAACCAGCTGTCCGAGGGCATCCGCTTTGTCCAGGGTGAGTTCGACGACGACGGTGCGTTCGAGCGGCTCGGCGAGACCATCAAGGAACTCGACGACGTCCGCGGCACCCGGGGGAACCATGCGTTCTACCTCTCGATCCCGCCGAAGGCGTTCGAGCAGGTCTGCCGCCAGCTGTCCAAGCACGGGTTGGCCCAGGCCGAGGGTGACAAGTGGCGCCGCGTGGTGATCGAGAAGCCGTTCGGGCACGACCTTGAGTCGGCCCGGAAGCTGAACGACATTGTGGAGTCGGTGTTCCCGGCGGACGCGGTGTTCCGGATCGACCATTACCTGGGCAAGGAAACGGTTCAGAACATCCTGGCGCTGCGCTTCGCGAACCAGCTGTTCGAGCCGTTGTGGAACGCGAACTACGTGGACCATGTCCAGATCACCATGGCCGAGGACATCGGCACCGGCGGCCGGGCAGGGTATTACGACGGCGTGGGCGCGGCCCGCGACGTCATCCAGAACCACCTGCTCCAGCTGCTGGCGCTGACCGCGATGGAGGAACCCATCTCCTTCAACGCCGATGACCTGCGGGCGGAGAAGGAAAAGGTCCTCGCCGCCGTCAAGCTCCCCGATGACCTGTCCACGCACTCTGCGCGCGGCCAGTTCACCGGAGGCTGGCAGGGCGGCGAACAGGTCCAGGGCTACCTTGAGGAAGAAGGCATCCCGGCCGATTCCACCACTGAGACGTTCGCCGCGATCCGGGTGGACATCCATACCCGCCGCTGGTCCGGTGTGCCGTTCTACCTGCGGGCCGGAAAGCGCCTGGGCCGGCGCGTAACCGAGATCGCCGTCGTGTTCAAGCGTGCGCCCAACCTGCTGTTCCGTGACCACGGTGAGGATGACTTCGGCCAGAACGCCGTAGTGATCCGGGTCCAGCCTGACGAGGGCGTAACCATCCGGTTCGGGTCCAAGGTCCCTGGCACGCAGATGGAAGTCCGTGATGTGACCATGGACTTCGGTTACGGCCACTCGTTCACCGAATCGAGCCCGGAGGCGTATGAGCGGTTGATCCTGGATGTGCTGCTGGGCGAGCCGCCGTTGTTCCCGCGGCACGCCGAGGTGGAGCTGTCCTGGAAGATCCTTGACCCGTTCGAGGACTACTGGGCAACCCTGGACGAACAGCCCGAGCCCTACGCCCCGGGCTCCTGGGGACCGGCCTCAGCCGACGAGCTGCTGGCCCGAGACGGACGAACCTGGAGAAGGCCATGATTGTAGACCTGCCGGACACCACCACCTCGAACGTTTCCAAGAAGCTGATGGCCCTGCGCGAGCAGGGCGGCGTAATCGCCCTGGGCCGCGTGCTCACCCTCGTGGTGGTCACCAAGTCCGGGCTCGAGGAAGAGGCGATCGAGGCAGCCAACGAGGCCAGCCGGGAACACCCCTGCCGGATCATCGTCCTGGCCGACGCCGGGGCCGACGCCGCGGACAAGCTGGACGCCCAGATCCGCGTGGGCGGTGACGCGGGGGCCTCCGAGGTCATCGTGCTGCGCGGCTACGGCCAGCTAGCCCACGAAAGCGAATCCCTCGTGGCCGCGCTGCTGCTCCCGGACGCACCGATTGTGGCCTGGTGGCCGCACGGCGCCCCGGAAAGTGCCTGCGAAACCTCCATCGGCCGCATCGCCCACCGCAGAATCACCGACTCTGCCAACGAACCGGACCCGCAGGCGGCGCTGGAGAACATTCACGCCACCTACCGGGCCGGGGACACTGACCTCGCCTGGACCCGCCTGACCAACTGGCGGATCCAGCTGGCCGCAGTCCTGGACCAGGTGGACTCCTCACCGGTGACCGCCGTCGCGGTTGAAGGTGCCTCGGACTCCCCGAGTACCATCCTCCTCGCGGCCTGGCTCACCCTCACCCTGGACGCACCGGTCACCATCGTGGCGGACCCGGCCGGGACCGGCATCCGCCGCGTCCGCCTCACCCGCCCCGGCGGCGACGTGCAGCTCTTCCGCCCGGGACTGTCCGTGGCCGAACTGACCCAGCCGGGCCAGCCTGCGCAGCGGATCTCGCTTCCACGCCGCAGCCTCCGTGACTGCCTTGCAGAGGAGCTGCGCCGCCTGGACCCGGACGAAGTGTTCGGCGAAGTGATTACTATGGGACTGCCACGTACCAATCTAAGGAGCGTCCGACCCAGTGAGCGTTGAGCCAAGAGTAAGCATTCATCCTGATTCGTCCGTGCTGATGGCGGCCATTGCGGCACGCCTGATTACCAAGCTTGTTGATGTCCAGGACAAGCACGGTGAAGCTACCGTGGTCCTGACCGGCGGCACGGTGGGTATCGGCACGCTCAAGGCTGTTGCTGACTCTCCGGCGGCGCCCGCCGTCGACTGGTCCAAGGTCAACTTCTGGTGGGGAGATGAGCGGTTTGTCTCCTCGGACGATGCCGACCGGAACACGAAGCAGGCGTTCGAGGCCTTGCTCTCGCACATTCCGGTGGATCCGGACCGGATCCATGAACCGGGATCATCAGACCAGTTCGGTACTCCCGAAGAGGCTGCCGAGGACTACGCCCGCCAACTGCGGGATGCTGCCGCTTCAGAGCACGCCGCGGACATGTCCGATGACCGGCCTGAGCAGCCGGGTGCACTCCCCCGCCTGGACGTTGTCCTGCTGGGCGTAGGACCCGATGCGCATGTGGCGTCGCTGTTCCCTGAGCAGGCCGGAATCCGGGAAAAGGAGCGGACAGTGGTGGGCGTGCGGAATTCGCCCAAGCCGCCTCCGCTGCGCGTTTCCCTGACGCTGCCCGCCATCAACACGGCGTCTGAGGTGTGGATGGTTGTTGCGGGCGAGGATAAGGCCGGTGCGGTGGGGCTGGCACTTGCCGGCGCCAACCCTGTACAGGTGCCTGCCGCGGGTCCGCGGGGAACGTCGCGGACCCTCTGGCTCATCGATGAGAACGCGGCGTCACGCGTCCCCCAGCAGCTCGTCCGGAAGGACGCTGCGGGCGCGTAGTTTTTCCAGCGCTCCCGCCAGGAGGTCTTCGGCGTCCTGGCGGGAGCGCCGTTCTTTAACGTATTCCAGGTGGCTTTTGTAGCCATCGCCCATGCCGTCCACCTCGGCCGCGGCCATGCCGTCCCTCGCTGCCACCGCCCCGCATCGCCGGCAGTCCCACACGGCAGGAAGCTGGTCGTCAGGAAGTTTGAGGAAGACCAGCCGGGTTTCGTGTCCCTTGGCGCACCAGTACGAGATCCGGACGCGCGGGAGGCCTTTCCCGTGGTCCTCGGCGGCCTGGAGGCTTGGTCCTGATCCTGCCGTAACACCCGCGCGGGTGCCCCGGAAATTTGACGTTGGATGTAGCATCGGGGCTCCTGCCTCTTAAACAGAACTGTGGCTGCCGGAAACCGACAGCCACAGTTTAGTTCGCAGATCTGCGCCGCGGCAGTGCCGCGCCGATCCTCTTGGCAGTGCTTTAGGAGTCGCCGCTGCCGGTGAACCGCATAATCAGCCCCAGGGCGATGATCACGATGCCCCAGGTGACACCGAGGACGACCGTGAACCGGTTGAGGTTGCGCTCGGCCACGCCGGAGGAGCTCAGCCCGGAGCTCATGCCGCCACCGAACATGTCGGACAGTCCGCCGCCCCGTCCCTTGTGGAGGAGGATGAGCAACGTCAGCAGGAGGCTGGTGATGCCAAGGAGGATCTGCAGAATGACATGAAGAACGTCCACGACGGCCTTTCAGAAAGTTGGAATTGCGGGAGTATGCGCGGCGGGACGGACTAGTCCGTCACCAAGTGACTCTCGAACCTGACAATATTAGCAAACTCGGCCGGATCGAGGCTTGCGCCACCCACCAACAGGCCGTCCACGTCGCGTTCCCTCAGGATTGCGGCTGCATTGTTGGCCTTGACGGAACCGCCGTACAGCAGGCGGGTCTTGGACGCTACGTCTGCTCCGAACAGGGACTCGAGCTCGGCGCGGATGGCGGCGCACATTTCCTGGGCGTCAGCTGGCCCGGCTACTTCGCCGGTGCCAATGGCCCAGACGGGCTCGTAGGCCACCACAAGCTCGCTCGCCTGCTCTGGGGTAAGATCTGCGACACCAGCGCGGAGCTGGGCCAGGGTGTGGTCCACGTGAGTGCCGGCCTGGCGGATTTCCAGCCCTTCACCGACGCAGAGCACGGGAACCAGGCCGTGCTTGAAGGCGGCCTTCACCTTGGCGTTGAGGACGTCGTCGGACTCGTGGTGGATGGTCCGGCGTTCGCTGTGGCCCACCAGGACGTACTTGCAGCCCAGCTTATTCAGGAACTGGCCCGAGATGTCGCCAGTGTAGGCGCCGGAGTCGAACTGCGAGAGGTCCTGGCCGCCGTAGGCAACGTCCAGGTCATCACCCTGGACCAGGGTCTGCACGCCGCGGAGGTCGGTGAACGGCGGGAAGACGGCAACTTCGACCCGGTTGTAGTCGTGCTTGGCGTCGGAGAGGGTCCACGCGAGTTTCTGCAGGAGGGTGATGCCCTGCACGTGGTCCATGTTCATTTTCCAGTTGCCCGCTATGAAGGGCTTGCGGTCGAAGGCGCCGTTCGTTGACGTTGTCACGTATTCTCCAAAAAGTCTTGATAAGTGTTCGGCCGGCAGGCTGCCGCGGGGCAACCTGCCGGCCGGAGGATTGAAGAGCCAGGTACTGCTGCCGGAGGTGCTGCTACCGGTCCAGGACGCTGAGTCCCGGGAGTTCCTTGCCTTCGAGGTATTCCAGGCTGGCGCCGCCACCGGTGGAAATGTGGCCGAACTGGTCGTCAGCGAAACCGAGAGTGCGGACGGCGGCTGCTGAGTCCCCGCCTCCCACCACGGTGAACGCCCCGGTTTCGGTCAGGGACTGCGCGATGGCGCGGGTGCCGGGGGCGAACGCTTCGAATTCGAAGACGCCCATGGGTCCGTTCCAGAAGACGGTCTTGGCATCCTTGATCCTGTCCGCAAAGGCAGCGGCCGAATCCGGGCCGATGTCAAGGCCGATGCCCTGGGCCCCGAAGCGGCTATTTTCGATGGCGTCGGCCGCAACGGTCTCGTGGGCTGCGTCGGCAGCGAACTTCTCCGCCACCACAACATCCGTGGGCACCACGAATTCGGTGCCGGCGTCTGCTGCCCGCTTCAGGTAGTCCTGGACCACGGGAATCTGGTCCTCCTCCAGCAGGCTGGAGGCCACCTTGTGTCCGGATGCGGCGAGGAACGAGAACAGCATCCCGCCGCCCACCACGATGGTGTCCGCCTTGCCGAGCAGGTTGTCGATGACTGCGAGCTTGTCTGAGACCTTGGAGCCGCCGAGAACCACCACGTAGGGGCGCTGGGTGTCTGCCGTGAGCTTGCGGAGCACCTCCACCTCGGTGTGCACGAGGTCGCCCAGGTAGGACGGGAGCCGGGTGGCGACGTCGTAGACGCTGGCGTGCTTGCGGTGCACGGCACCGAAGGCGTCATCGACGTATGCGCCGTTGTCGCCCGTCAGCGCCACCAGCTCGTCAGCGAAGGCGCCGCGCTCGGCGTCGTCCTTGCTGGTTTCGCGGGCGTCGAAACGGACGTTCTCCAAGACCAGCACTTCGCCGTCCTGGAGGGAGGCTGCAGCTTCCTTGGCGGAGTTGCCTACCGTGTCCCCGGCGAGGGAGACCTTGAAGCCTGCCAGTTCGGCCAGGCGGTCGGCTGCGGGGCGAAGGGAGTACTTTTCCTCCGGGGCGCCCTTGGGGCGTCCGAGGTGGGCTGTTACCAGCACGCGGGCACCGGCGTCCGTGAGCTTTCCCAGCACTGGCAGTGAGGCTTTGATGCGGCCGTCGTCAGTCACTGTAGAGCCGTCGAGCGGCACATTCAGGTCACTTCGAACCAGAATGTACCGCCCGCGGACACCTTCAGCGATCAGTTCGTTGAGGGTGTGAGATGTCATGTGTCTAACCCTAGCCCAGCTTGGCTGCCACAAGCTACGTGAGGTCAACGAGGCGGTTGGAGTAGCCCCATTCGTTGTCGTACCAGGAAACAACCTTGACCTGGTTGCCGATCACCTTGGTGAGGCCGGAGTCAAAAATTGACGATGCGGGATCGCCAACGATG
>JBKJVX010000044.1:0-20206 GCA_046717065.1 Arthrobacter sp.
CGTTCATCCTGAGCCAGGATCAAACTCTCCGTTGAAGTAAAACAAAAACGAACACAACCAACACCCCCGGAAATAACGGAAGAAGAAGGCTGCAAAATTTGAAACCAGCTGTAAAAACCAGACCCAACCACGGGGTGGCGGACCTGGCCAAAACAACCAATCAATAAAACAATTGGTATCAACAAACTTGGCACACTATTGAGTTCTCAAACAACAGACACACCCGGCACCACCAAACCACACGGTTCAGGATCGCTCCGGAGCAACTTTTCAAACTTACCCGCTGGACTCTCACTTGTCAAACCGGCGTCCGCGACATTCTTTAGCCTGAGGCTTGGTTGTCGGTTTTTCCGTCTGACTTCGTGGAGCAGCGCGGAAATAAACTCTACCACCACTCTGCGGAGATAGCCAACCGGCCCTTTCGACCTCTCCCGGGGCGGGCGGACAGAACAGCGAAAAGACCCGGAACCGCAAGGGATTCCGGGCCTCTTCGAAGAAGTTCAAGCAGGAATCAGGCGGACGTTGCTGATCCCGGCTTGAAGTAGGCGGCACCGAGCGGCGGCAGGGTAACGCTCAAGGTAGCGGGCTGCCCGTCCTGCCCCTCATCCGTCGCCTTCAGCTCACCGGCGTTCAGCACACCTGATCCGCCATAGGTGGTGGCATCGGTGTTCAACACTTCTGTCCACGCACCCGGCTCAGGTACTCCCAGGGTGTAGCCGGCGTGCGGCGCGCCCGAGAAGTTGATCGCGCAGACCAGGGGGTTGCCCTCTTTGTCCCAGCGGATGAACGAGAGCACATTGCGGTCCGCATCTCCCCCATTGATCCACTGGAAGCCGCCAGGCTCGTTGTCCCGGGTGTACAGCGCGGGGGTGGAAGCGTACAGCTCATTGAGGTCCTTGGTCAGCAGCTGCACCCCCTTGTGGGCGGGAATGTCCGCGAGCCACCAGTCGAGCCCGTGCTGTTCGGACCATTCCGCTTCCTGGCCGAATTCGGTGCCCATAAAGATGAGCTGCTTGCCCGGGTGGGCCCACTGGTACGCCAGGAAGGCACGCAGGTTGGCCAACTGCTGCCAACGGTCTCCCGGCATCTTGCGGAGCATGGAGCCCTTGCCGTGGACTACCTCATCGTGGCTGATGGGGAGCAGGAAGTTTTCCGTGAAGGCGTAGACCAGGGAAAAGGTGACGGTGCCGTGGTGCCACTTGCGGTTTACCGGGTCCTCTGACGCGTACTTGAGCGAGTCGTGCATCCAGCCCATGTTCCATTTGAGGCCAAAGCCCAGGCCGCCGTGGCTGGTTGGAGCCGTAACGCCGGGGAAGGCTGTGGATTCCTCAGCGATCATGACAGCCCCGGGGTGCGTCTTGTATACCGTGGCGTTGACTTCCTGCAGGAACGAGATGGCTTCGAGATTTTCCCGGCCGCCGAACCGGTTGGGCCGCCACTGGCCCTCCTCGCGGGAGTAGTCCAGGTAGAGCATGGAGGCCACAGCGTCGACGCGCAGGCCGTCAATGTGGAACTCGTCCAGCCAGTACAGGGCATTGGCCACAAGGAAGTTGCGGACCTCGGTACGGCCGAAGTCGAAGATCAGCGTGCCCCAGTCAGGGTGCTCGCCCAAGGAGGGGTCGGCGTGCTCGTACAGGGGCTCACCGTCGAACTGCGCCAGGGCCCAGGCGTCCTTGGGGAAGTGCGCGGGCACCCAGTCCAACAGGACCCCGATGCCGGCCTGGTGGAGTGCGTCCACCAGGTACCGGAATTCGTCGGGGTGCCCGAACCTGGAGGTGGGGGCGAAGTACGACGTGACCTGGTAGCCCCACGATCCGCCGAAGGGGTGTTCGGCCACCGGCATGAACTCCACGTGGGTGAAGCCAAGCCACTTGACGTAGTCCACCAGTTCCTTGGCCAGTTCCCGGTAGCCGAGCCCAAGCTTCCAGGAACCGAGGTGGACTTCGTAAACGCTCATGGCCGAGTTGTGCGGATCCCGCTTGGCCCGGGCCTCCATCCACTCGTCGTCCTTGAAGGCGTACGAGGGCTCCACAACCCTCGACGCCGTCAGCGGGGGAACCTCGGTTCCGAAGGCAAGCGGGTCAGCCTTCTCCACCCAGTGGCCGACCTTGGTCCGGATCTGGAATTTGTAGCACGCCCCTGCCACAACCCCCGGAACGAAAATCTCCCATACCCCGGAGGAGCCAAGGGAGCGGAGCGAGTTTTCGCGCCCGTCCCAGGCGTTGAAGTCACCAATAACGCGCACAGCCTGTGCGTTGGGGGCCCAGACGGCAAATGACACACCGTCCACGTCTCCCAGGGACGACTTGTAGTGCTGGACACGGGCGCCCAGGACTTCCCAGAGTTTCTCGTGCCGGCCTTCACCAATGAGGTGCAGGTCAACTTCACCCACGGTGGGAAGGTAGCGGTACGGTTCGTCCACCGTGACCGGTTCAGCACCGGGATAGGTTACGGCCAGGCGGTAGTCCGGGACGTGCCCCTGCTGCAACGGCTCCATAACGGCCACCCACACGCCGTGGGCTTCATGCGCCATCGGGATTTCGCCGGC
This sequence comes from Arthrobacter sp., assembly GCA_046717065.1. Classification (GTDB taxonomy): domain Bacteria; phylum Actinomycetota; class Actinomycetes; order Actinomycetales; family Micrococcaceae; genus Arthrobacter. The sequence continues at coordinate 2,549 of JBKJVX010000044.1, forward strand.
TGCAGTGATGACCGTAACGGCCTCCGCCAGATGCTTCACGGTACGGATGGTGACGTGGCCGTAGTCGTCCAGGTGCGCGCCCAGGACGGAATGGGGGGCGTGGTGTTCACCGTTCGCGATCTTGCCCAGGGTGCCCGCATCCACATGCAGCGGCACCCCCGGACGGTCCGTTCGTGCTGAGCCTGTCATTTCGTTACCTTCCGATGCTGCCCCGGCCTGGTCGCCGGTGCCGTTACCGCTGAGGAGCCGCCTGGAGGCGTTCACAGGGATCGCCAGCCAGTCGGGCCTGTTACGCATTTCATAAACTACTTCGTACAGTGCCTTGTCCAGCCACAATGCCACAAACAGGGGCGAGCCCCGGTCCACGGTGCCGGGCGTAACACCCGCGTACCCGGCAAGGAAGGCCTCGGCGCAGTCGTCAACCCAGGAGGCCGGCACTTTGGCACCTTCCTGTTCACGATGGGCAGCTCCCGCCGCGTAGTCGAAGGACCGCAGCATCCCCACAACGTCCCGCAGGGGAACGTCGGGAACGTTTCGCTCCGCAATGGGACGCAGCGGTTCGCCTTCGAAGTCGAGGATCGCCCACCGGGGCGCGTTTCCCGCCTGGCCCGGGACCTGAAGGATCTGGCCAAGGTGGAGGTCGCCGTGGATCCGCTGGAGCGGACCGGCAGGCACGCCGTCGAGCCCGCGCAGGAGGCCGTCCAGTGCGTCGTCGTAGGGGCCGACGGCGGAGGCGGCTTCCGCCCAGGCCTGCCGGACCCGCTGGGCTACTGCAGGGGCAATCACCTTGCCGGGTTCAGCCTCCGCCGATAGCCCGAGTGCTTCTGCAAGGCGGCGATGAACCGTTGCCGTGGCGGCTCCCATTGCGCGCGCCTCAGCCGTAAAATCGGTTCCGGACCTGGCCGCGTCAACAGCCAGGCGCCAGGCGTCGCGCCCGCCGGCCAGGAACTCATGCGCCACCGCCAGTTCCCCCTGGACGTACCGGGAGCCGGAACCCGGCCCGTCGGAAGAAGGCGTACCCTGGGCCAGCCACTCGCCGCGGACCCAGCCCAGGGTCGCCGGAACTTCCGTGGTCCCCGCAGACGTGAGGGCAGCACCCACCTCAACCTCGGGGTTTGTCCCCTCCGACAGGACGCGGAAGAACTTCACGATGGCGGCCGATTCGCCGTCGTCCACAATTACTGAACTGTTGGACTGTTCCCCGGAAAGGACCTTCACCACACCGCGGGCCGTGGGAAGGCGGTGGTCTCCTGGAGCCCGGAACCCGGAGGCGGTACCGCTGGGGGCGTTGTCCTCGCTGCGCATCAGGTCAAGCCAGCCGCCCACGAAATCGGGATCGTGCACAGCGTCGTAAACCCACGGCCTGGATGGATCGGTCCCGGCTGCCTCGCCGACCAGCGCGCGCTCCATCCCGGCTGCCGGCGCCGGCCGGAAACTCAAGGGGACCTGGACGACGTCGGTACGTCGGCCGCCGTCGGCTCCCCGGGTGGTCACTTTCAGGAGGAAGACTGCGAGCCCTGCGTGGCCGGAAGGATCGTCCAGGCCCAGGCTGCCGGCTTGGGACAGCTCGAAGGCGGGCGTCTTTACGGGGAACCAGCGCTGCCTTGGAAGCCATTCCTGGAGCAACGCGGTGAGGGCGGGGGTAAGGATGGGCTGGTTCATGTCAGTTCTCAATCGAGAGGATCGGCATTGCCTGCGTATAGGGGGACGAAGGATTGGACGCTGCCGACCGGATCCTCAGCCAGAAGAAATCGTGGCTGCCGAGGGTCAGCGTCAGCGTCCCGTCCTCGTTGATGCCAGGAAATGGCTGGCCGCCAAATACATCACGAAGGCCGCGCCCGCCGTAATCGGGGATACGCAGCCTTGCGGCCACTGGATGCTGCGAGAGGTTGAATGCACACAGAATGGATTCGCCGTCCACCCCTGCGGCGTTGCCGCCGGGCAACTCGCGAAGGTAGGCCAGGACGGCGTCATGGTCGGCCTCAACGTGTTTGAAGGAGCCCAGGCCGAAAGCGGGATGGTTCTTGCGGACGCTCAGGATCTGGCGCGTCCAGCGAAGCAGGGACCCCGAGTGGGCCGCCTCGGCCTCAACGTTTGCCATGTTGTAGTTGTAAACCAGCGACTGGATGACCGGCAGGTAGAGCTTGCCGGGATCGGCGTTGGAGAAGCCCGCGTTCCGGTCGGGGTTCCACTGCATGGGCGTCCGGACGGCGTCCCGGTCTTCAAGCCAGATGTTGTCCCCCATGCCGATCTCGTCCCCGTAATACAGGAACGGGCTGCCAGGAAGCGAAAGCAGCAGGGCGTTGATCAGTTCGATCTCCGCCCGGGAGTTGTCCAGCAGGGGTGCGAGCCGGCGGCGGATGCCGATGTTGGCGCGCATCCTGGGATCCGGTGCATACCAGCCGAGCATGGCTGCGCGCTCATCGGCGGTCACCATTTCAAGGGTCAGTTCGTCGTGGTTCCGCAGGAAGGTGCCCCACTGGGCGCCGTCGGGAATGTTCGGCGTGTCCTGCATCGTCTCGATGATGGGCGCGGCCTTTTGGTCCCGGAGCGCGTAGTACAGCCGCGGCATGATCGGGAAGTGGAACGCCATGTGGCACTCGGGTTCGGCTTCCGTCCCGAAATACTCCACCACCTCATTGGGCGGCTGGTTCGCCTCGGCAATAATCACGCGTCCCGGGTAGCTTTCGTCCACCATGGCCCGCAGCTTGCGGAGGAACTCATGCGTGGCCGGCAGGTTCTCGCAGTTGGTCCCCTCTTCCTCGAAGAGGTAGGGGATGGCGTCGGCGCGGAACCCGTCGATACCCTGGTCCAGCCAGAACCGGACCACGTCAAAGAGGGCGTCGATGACCTTGGGGTTCTCGAAGTTCAGGTCCGGCTGGTGGCTGAAGAACCGATGCCAGAAGAACTGCCGGCGGATGGGGTCGAAGGTCCAGTTCGATTCCTCGGTGTCCACGAAAATGATCCGCGCGTCCTGGTACTTCTCGTCCGTGTCGCTCCAGACGTAGAAGTCGCCGAACGGTCCGTCCGGGTCCTTCCGCGACTCCTGGAACCAGGGGTGCTGGTCGGAGGTGTGGTTCAGGGGCAGGTCGATGATGACCCGCACTCCCCTGGCATGTGCCTCGGCAACCAGCCGCTTGAAGTCCGTGATGGTGCCGAACTCGTCCAGGACCGAGTTGTAGTCGGAGATGTCGTAGCCCCCGTCGCGCAGCGGCGACTGGAAGAACGGCGGCAGCCAGAGGCAGTCCACGCCCAGCCACTGCAGGTAGTCGAGCCTGTCGATGAGGCCGGAGAAATCCCCGGAACCGTCACCGTTGGCATCCGCAAAAGCTCTGACGAGGACCTCGTAGAAAACGGCTTTCCGGTACCACAGCGGATCGTGCTGCAGGCCCGGCGCATTCAGTTCGAAGGTGCTCTTCGGCGTGAAATGCTGTCCCGAACTTTGCGGATTAAAACTCACTGATGCATTCTCCTCACGCTGAGGATGTGCGCGGGCTCAACATGCGGGTCCAGGCGTACGTAGTTGTACTCGCCCCATTCCCAGCTTTCACCGGAGATGAGGTCGTCCACGTGGAAGCCACCGTTCGGGGTGAGGTCCTGCGGGTTCAGCTCCAGGGCCGCAAGGTCCAGCGAGACACTGCATTCCTTGGTCACGTGGGGATCCAGGTTGACCACCACGATGATGGTGTCCTTGGACCCGTCAGCGAGGGTCTTGTGCTTGGAGTACACCACTGTTGAATCGTCAGTGGTGTGATGCACCGTCAGGTTCTGCAGGTCCTGCAGCGCCGGATGCGTGTGCCGCAACTCGTTCAGCCGGGTTATGTACGGAGCAAGGGTCCGCCCTGACTGGGCGGCCGCGTCCCAGTCCCGTGCCTTGTACTCGAACTTTTCGTTGTCGATGTACTCCTCGGCGCCCGGCCGGGCGACGTGCTCGTACAGCTCGTACCCCGCGTAGACACCCCACAGCGGGCTTGCCGTGGATGCCAGGGCCGCCCTGATCTTGAACGCAGCCGGCCCCCCGAACTGGAGGTATTCGGTGAGGATGTCGGGCGTGTTCACAAAGAAGTTGGGCCGGAAGAAGGCCGACGACTCGTGGCTGACCTCGTTGAAGTACTGCTCGATTTCCTTCTTGGTGTTGCGCCACGTGAAGTAGGTGTAGGACTGCTGGAAGCCGGCACGGCCCAGCGCGTGCATCATGGCGGGACGGGTGAAGGCCTCAGCAAGGAACACAACCCCCGGAACCTGCCTATCCACTTGGGCAATAAGCCACTCCCAGAACCACACGGGTTTGGTGTGCGGGTTATCCACGCGGAAAATCTTTACTCCGTGGCTGACCCAGAGCAGGACAATACGGAGAATTTCGTTGGAGAGCCCCTCCGGGTCGTTATCGAAATTGAGCGGATAAATGTCCTGGTACTTCTTGGGCGGGTTTTCCGCGTAGGCAATACTGCCGTCCACCCGGGTGGTGAACCATTCGGGATGCGACTCAACCCACGGATGGTCCGGGGCCGCCTGCAGTGCCAGGTCCAAAGCGACTTCCAAGCCGAGTTCATTGGCCCGGGCCACAAAGGCGTCAAAGTCCTCAAAGGTCCCAAGGTCGGGGTGGATGGCGTCGTGGCCGCCCTCCTTCGCGCCGATGGCCCAGGGCGAGCCTGGATCGTTCGGGCCTGCGATGAGTGTGTTGTTGGGCCCCTTGCGGTGCTGGACGCCGATGGGATGGATGGGCGGCATGTAGATGACGTCAAAGCCCATGGCGGCGACGGCGTCGAGCCGTTGCGCGGCGGTGCGGAAGTTTCCTGAGGTCCAGGTGCCCGTGGTGTGGTCCTTGACTGCGCCTTCGGAGCGGGGGAAGAACTCGTACCACGCTCCGCGGCCGGCCAGGTCCCGCTCAACCAGCAAAGGGTACTGCTCGGAGACGGTGACCAGCTCGCGGATCGGCTGGTGCGCGACAACGCCGGTGACCGCGTGGCTGAATCCGGCGCCGAGGCGCTCCTCCGTGCTGAGGGAAGGGTCAGCCAGCTTGTCTGCGGCCTCTCGGAGGACACCCCTGTCCCACTCGCTGCGGGAGTCGTCCCCGGCAGCTTCATGGAGCAACGCGGCACCCTCCGCGAGCATCAGCTCGACGTCGATGCCGGCTTCCACTTTCACTTCCGCGTTGTGGTGCCACGTGCCGTAGCGGTCGTGCCAGGCTTCGATGACAAAGGACCAGTTGCCCGTGTCCGACGGCGTGAGGACGCCTTCCCAACGGTCCGTCCCCATGCCGCGCTCCCCGCGGGGCGGCGCCAGCCTGACGCGCTGCCGTTCCTGGCCCGCCGGGTCCAGGAGCACTGCACTGACCCCAAGCTGGTCGTGCCCCTCCCGGAACGCGGTGGCGCCCACCACGATTCCCTCGCCAGGCAAGGCCTTGGCAGGGAACTTTCCACCCTCGACCACGGGCTGCACAGCCGTGATGGGGAAACGTCCAAACCGCAGGCCGTCCGTGATGCGGCCCTGCGGCTTTTCCTTCGATGCGGCAATGGTTCCTGAGTTAGTCGTCACAGGCTCGACGTTAGCGAGAAATGAGCCGGATTGCTAAGCCTGCGCACTATTTTCGCTGCCGCCCCTGTCATTTCCTCCACGCGAAGAGTCATTTATCCAAAAGAAACGCGGGGTTGGTTCCGGCCGCGCATGTTGTCGGTTAGTGTGACGCAGGTGAAGGCAATCCGCAGATTTACGGTCCGTACAGTCCTCCCCGAACCAATCCGGCCGCTGGCCCGGCTGGCGAGTAATTTGCGCTGGTCCTGGCACCGCCCCACCCGGGAACTCTTCGCCGGGCTGAACCCGCGGCTTTGGGTGGAAAGCGGTCAGGATCCCGTCGGTTTCCTGGGCTTGGTGAGCCGCGAAGAGTTCCAGCAGCTTGCCGCAGACCAGTCGGTCGTGGACCGTGTCCGCGCCGCCGAGAAGGACCTTGACCGGTACCTCGAGGAGCCCCGCTGGTACCAGAGCCTGGGCCCGGACGCGCCGGCGTCGATTGCCTACTTCTCCCCCGAATTCGGTATCACCGAAGTCCTCCCCCAGTACTCCGGCGGTTTGGGCATCCTGGCCGGCGACCACCTCAAGGCCGCTTCGGACCTGGGCGTGCCCCTGATCGGTGTTGGCCTGCTTTACCAGGCCGGATACTTCAAGCAGTCACTGTCCCGGGACGCCTGGCAGCAGGAAACGTACCCGGTCCTGGATCCGGACGGCCTGCCGCTCACCCTCCTCCGCGAGCCTTCCGGCGACGGCAACGGCCAGCCGCTGCAAATCTCCCTGCCGCTCCCCAACAACCGGCGACTGCTGGCACACATCTGGCGCGCTGACGTCGGACGCGTCCCCCTGCTCCTCCTGGACTCGAACGTTCCGGGCAACGACGAAGCGGCCCGCAGCATCACGGACCGTCTGTACGGCGGCGGCGGTGACCACCGGCTCCAGCAGGAACTGCTGCTGGGCATGGGCGGGGTAAAGGCGCTCCGCGCCTTCCAGAAGCTCACCGGAACCCGTGCTCCGGAAGTGTTCCACACCAATGAAGGCCACGCCGGATTCCTGGGCATTGAGCGCATCCAGGAACTGATGGCCGGGGAAGAGGCACTGACCTTTGATGAGGCCTTGGCTGCGGGCCGCGCCTCGACCGTTTTCACCACGCATACCCCGGTGCCCGCCGGCATCGACAGGTTTGAGATCTCCCAGATCCACCACTTCTTCCAGGCGGGGCTTGCACCGGCTGTACCGGTGGACCGGATCCTGGAGCTTGGCCGCGAAAATTACGCGAACGGCACCCCGTCCGTTTTCAACATGGCCGTGATGGGCTTGCGCCTGGCACAGCGGGCAAACGGTGTAGCCAAGCTGCACGGCGAAGTGTCCCGCGGGATGTTTTCCGCGCTGTGGCCCGGGTTCGACCACTCCGAAGTGCCCATCACCTCCGTCACCAACGGCGTGCACGTGCCCACCTGGGTGGACAGCCGTATTTCAAAGCTTGCCCGGGACCAGTTCGGCAGTGAAGCTGAAGCGCTGGGCCGCTGGGACCTCGCCTACAACGTCAGTGACGCCGACGTATGGGCGCTGCGCCGTGAAATGCGGGTCGCGCTGGTTGAGGACGTCCGTCGCCGGCTCCGTGCCGCCTGGAAGAAACGCGGTGCGGCCGACGCTGAGCTGGGCTGGACGGACAACGTGCTGGACCCGGACATACTCACTATCGGTTTCGCCCGCCGCGTTCCCACCTACAAGCGGCTTACCCTGATGCTGCGCGAGCCGGAACGGCTCAAGGCACTCCTGCTGCACAAGGAACATCCCATCCAGCTGGTCATTGCCGGCAAGTCGCACCCCGCTGACGACGCGGGGAAGAAGATGATCCAGGACCTGGTCACCTTCACCGATGACCCGGAAGTCCGGCACCGCATCGCCTTCCTGCCGAACTACGACATCGGGATGGCACGGACGCTCTTCCCTGGCTGCGACGTCTGGTTGAACAACCCGCTCCGGCCGCTTGAGGCCTGCGGAACGTCCGGCATGAAGGCGGCGCTCAACGGTTCGCTGAACCTGTCGGTCCTCGACGGCTGGTGGGATGAGATGTACGACGGCGAGAACGGCTGGGCGATTCCCACGGCCAACAACGACGCATCGCCGGAGGAACGCGACGATATCGAAGCCGCCGCCCTCTACGAGCTGCTCGAGACGCAGGTTGCCCCGAGGTTCTACGGCATCACGGTGTCCGAAGGCGCGGGTGCAGCCGGCCCGTCGACGTCGGGTACCGAGAAGGTGCCCACCCACTGGGTATCGATGATCAAGCACACCCTCTCGCACCTTGGTCCGGCGGTTTCGGCCGACCGCATGCTGCGTGACTACGTGAACATCCTCTACCGCCCGGCAGCGGAGGCCGGCCGGAATGCCGGCGCCAACTCCTTCTCCCAGGCACGCACGCTGGCAGCGTGGACCGCCAAGGTCCGCGCCGCCTGGCCGCAGGTGCACGTGGAGCACGTCGACTCCGTTGGGGTTTCCGAGGACCCGCAGATCGGTGACATCCTCCAGGTAAATGCCTACGTGTCGCTGAACAGCCTCACCCCGGATGACGTCAGCGTGGAGGTGGCCTACGGCAGGGCGGAGGAAAGCGACACCCTGGCGGACATCACGGTGATGGAACTGAAGGTCCAGGAAGACCTGGGCAGCGGCCGGCACCTGTTCAGCGGCTCGCTGCTCATCGACCGTTCCGGGTCCTTTGGGTACACCGTGCGTGTACTGCCGCGGCATGACGCGCTGGCGTCGAAGGCTGAGCTGGGCCTGATCGTCAACGCGTAAGCGGCAGGGCACGAAACCGCTGCAGGAGGATCCCATGAACGACCGCACCGTGGCAGACCTGATCGTGGAACGGCTCACAACGTGGGGCGTCAACCGTGTGTTCGGGTACAGCGGGGACGGGATCAACGGGTTCATGGGAGCCCTCCGCAGGGCGGAGGGCCGGGTTGAGTTCGTGCAGGCACGGCACGAGGAAACCGCGGCCTTTATGGCCGTGGGGCACGCGAAGTACACCGGCAGCGTGGGAGTGGTTACGTCCACGCAGGGGCCGGGCGCGGTCCACCTCCTTAACGGCCTCTACGACGCCAAGCTCGACGGCGTGCCCGTGGTGGCGATCGTGGGCCAGCAAAGCCGCACGGTGCTGGGCTCTGCCTACATGCAGGAGATCGAACTGACCGTCCTGTTCAAGGACGTTGCAGCCCAGTTCGTGCAGCAGGTCAACGCACCCGAGCAGCTTCCCATGGTCCTGGACCGCGCCTTCCGCACGGCGAAGGCCACCTCCTCGCCGTGCGTGGTGATCCTGCCGCACGACATCCAGTCCGCGCCCGCACCCCAGCTGGAACAGGAACACGGCGTCGTGGTCACCGCGCCGTCCTGGAGCACGTCCGCGAAGTCGCCGCGCGGGGAAGACCTGGACGCCGCGGCCGCGCTCCTCAACAATGCGCAGAGGGTGGCGCTTCTCGTGGGCCAGGGCGCCCGGCACGCCGCCACGGAGGTGGTGGCCGTTGCTGAACAGCTGGGCGCCGGCATTGCCACCAGCCTCCTGGGGAAGCCCTACGTGGACGAAACCCTGCCTTTCGCCGTCGGCACCATGGGGCATTTGGGCACCACCGCCAGCGCCCACCTGCTGGGCAACTGCGATGCGCTGCTCATCGTCGGCTCGAACGATCCCTGGACAGAGTTTTATCCACCGCCAGGTGCGGCACGGGCTGTGCAGATTGATATCGACGAGCGGAAGATCGGCAACCGCTACCCTGTGGAGGTTGGTCTGGCAGGCGACGCGGCAACGGCCCTCAAGGCCCTTGGTTCCCGGCTCGACCAGCGGCCGCGCGGGCAGTGGCGGGCCGACGTTGAACAGGAAGTCACGCGCTGGCGGGCACTGGCCGAAGAGCGCGCCGCCGTACCTGCCAGCCCCGTCAACCCGGAAAGGGTAGTGCGGGAGCTCAATGGCAGGCTTCCGGCCAACGCCCAGGTGAGTATCGACGTCGGCAGTTGCGTTTACTGGTATGCCCGCCAGCTCATACTTCCGCCGGACGTCCCGGCGCACCTCTCAGGGACGCTGGCAAGCATGGGCTGCTCCATCCCCTACGGCATTGCCGCCAAGCTTGCCCACCCCGACCGGCCGCTGGTGGCACTGTCCGGGGACGGCGCCATGCAGATGGCGGGAATTGCCGAACTGGTGACAGTGGCCCACCGCTGGCGGCAATGGCAGGACCCCCGGTTTATCGTTTGTGTCTTCAACAACCGGGAGCTCACCGAAGTTACGTGGGAACAGCGCGAGTCCGAAGGGGAGCCGCGGTTCCGGGACAGCCAGGAACTCCCGGACTTCCCGTTCGCGGGTTACGCCGAGCTGCTGGGCCTTACGGGCATCCGCGTGGACGATCCCGAGCTTCTGGGTGATGCCTGGGAGCGGGCGTTCGCGGCCGACCGGCCTGTGGTGGTCGAAGTGCTGACCGACCCCGAGGTTCCCCTCCTGCCGCCCTTCCCGGGAGGCCGTGAGAAGGCAGACAGCATGCGCAAGGCCCTTGCTGAGGAGGAAGGCGGCAGCCGGGCCTTGGACCTCCTGGAGACCTACGCCGGGCAGGAAGAACGCCCCTAAAGCATGATGGCTGTGACGGCGAGGTCCTTGCCGCCGTAGCGTTCGGCGTCCTGGAGGATTTCGCAGATGACCCCGAAGGACCGGTCACCGCGGAAAGGCGCCGCCACCTGCCACAGCACCGTGACGGGCGGGTTGCCGTTGTTCGTGATGCTGTCCGCGAAGTCATGCAGGGAATCGTTCAGGGCGTCCAGGTTCACGCCGTAGTGCTCCGGGAAGTTGAGGACCTCCCCAAAGGTTTCCAGCACTGCCTTCTTGCTGTCGGCCGCAGGAACCACCAGGCTGCGGCGTCCGGCGTCAGCCACCTGCTCCTGCAGTTCTTCCAGGGTCCAGGTCTCACCGGAGTAGATCTTCATGGTTGCCTAGCTGCCTTCTGCTATGAATCGAAACGTCTCGTAGTGATCATCTGTGTAGTACTTCTCGCCGCCGTCGCCAGCCACGATGCGCCGCGCTCCCCGGTCTGATTCCCCAGGTGTTGGCACCGTGTATTCACGGTAGTAACCCCTGTCCCGCCGTGGCAGGATCCGCTCGAAGTTCCCGAAGGTCTGGTCGTCCTGCCGGTAACTATAAGGTCCCCCGGCGCGGATGAGGGCGAGCGTCCGGCGGCCTTCAGGCGGCAATGCAGACTCCCGCACCTCCGGCAGGGCGGACGGGTTGTGCTGCGCCTGGGGGGCGGCATCTGTCCCGGACCCTGCGGAATGGGAACCCTGGGCGGAGGGACCAGTGGCGGCACCCGTGGCCGGCGTGGCACTGAACCCGCCCTCCGGCGTCGTCCTGTCCGTCAATTGGTCCAGGATCCCGGTGCCGCCAAACGAGAGCAGCCCCAGCACCACGAGCACAGTCAGCAGCAGGGGAAGAACATTGCGGTTGCGCATTACGTTGTGTCCCGGTGCATCAGCTGCGGTAGATATTGATGGAGTTGGCCTCCAGGAGGTCCTTCTCCCCCGGGGCCACCCTGATGCCCTGCCGGAGCTCGTGCAGCGGGGATGTGGTCAGCCGCAGCTCGAACATCGGATGCGGGGTGCCCTTCGCGGTAATGTCGGGCAGCGTGATCTGCACGTCCGAATTGCTGCCGTTCACCACCACCAGGCCGGCCAGTGTGCCGTCGTCGGAACCCAGCAGGAGTTGCATGACGCGGTGCCGGGGATCGTTCCAGCGTTCCATGGACATGGGCTGCCCGGCGTGGTCGAACCAGTACAGGTAGGACTGCTCATCCCGGACCGGGAAGTCATGGGGCTGCGCGGCCAGGAACTCCTTGCGCAGGCGGATAAACCGTTTGGTGCTGCGGAGCATTTCGTGGGACTCGGGCGTTCTTGTCCAGTCCAGCCACGCGATGGCGTTGTCCTGGCAGTACGCGTTGTTGTTGCCCTGCTGGGTCCGCGCCAGTTCGTCTCCGGCCGTGATCATGGGCACGCCGATGGAGATCAACAGCGTGGCCATGAGGTTACGGCGGGACTGGGCGCGCTTGGCCAGGACGACACCGTCCTCGGTGGGGCCTTCAAAACCGTGGTTGTAGCTGCGGTTGTCGCCGTGGCCGTCCCGGTTCTGCTCACCGTTGGCCTCGTTGTGTTTCCGGTCGTAGGAGACGACGTCGTTCAGGGTGAAGCCGTCATGGGCGGTGACGTAATTGACCGAGGCCAGCCGGGAGCGGCCGGACACCGCAAAGAGGGCTGCGGAACCGGACATGACGTCCGCGAGCTTGGCCACCGATCCGCCCTCCCCGCCGGATTCGAGCGCAGCACGGTCCGCCAGCCAGAACGAGCGCACGGCGTCCCGGAAGTGGTCGTTCCAGTCCGCCCAACCGGCCGGGAACCGTCCGGTCTGCCAGCCGCCGTAGCCCACATCCCAGGGTTCGGCGATCAGCTTCACGTCGGACAGGACGGGATCCGCCGCAATGCCAACGAGGAACGGGTGCCGGGGATCGAATTCATTGGCCGCGTTCCGGCAGAGCGTCACGGCAAGGTCGAACCGGAACCCGTCAATGTGGAACTCGTCCACCCAGTGGCGCAGTGAGTCCACCACCAGCTGGACCACCCGTGGTTCGGCAAAGTTCAGGCTGTTGCCGCAGCCCGTGGTGTCCTCATACTTGCCGTTTCCGTCAGTCCGGTAGTACGTGTCCTCCCCCAGCCCGCGGAAGCTCAGGGTCTGCCCGTCAGGCCCGCCTTCAGCGGTGTGGTTGTAGACGACGTCCAGGATGACTTCCAGGCCGGCGGCATGAAGCGTCTTGACCATTCCCTTGAACTCGTCCTGGACGGCCTGGGGGCCCGCCTGCTGGGCTGCCTCGGTGGCGTAGCCGGGGTGGGGGGCGAAAAAGGCTGCCGTGTTGTATCCCCAGTAGTTGGTCAGTCCCAGGTCCTGCAGGTGCGGTTCATCCAGGTGGAAGTGGACGGGCAGCAGCTGAACAGCCGTGATTCCAAGGCTCTTGAGGTGTTCAACAATGGCCGGGTGCGCCAAGCCGGCGTACGTGCCGCGGAGTTCCGCGGGCACGTCCGGGTGGAGCATGCTCTGGCCGCGGACGTGGGCCTCGTAAATGATGGTGTCGCGCCATTCCAGGCGGAGCCTCCCGTCCGATCCCCAGTCGAAGTCGCTGGCCATCCGGACGCTGGTCAGGAAGCCGTCGTGCTGGTCCACTGCGCGCCCGTAGGGGTCCAGCAGCAGCGGCTGCCCGCCGTCGTCGTCAACATCCTGGGTGGGCACGGCAAGCGGCAGGGACTGTTCGGCGGATGCTGCGCGGAACCCGTAGCGCGAGCCGTAAGGCAGGTTGTCCACAATCCCGTGGTGTACGCCGTGGCTTACGTTGGGCAGCGCCTGTACCCGCCAGTCTCCGCCAGGGGCTATGTAGACGATTTCCAGGTTCCGCACGGCAGGGGCGTAGCAGGCCACGTTGGCCCTGGCACCCGCCCGGGTGCCGTTGCCGGCCGGACCGGACACGGCCAAATCCGCGCGCGGAACAGTCACACCGAGTGGAAGAGCCGTTGAGGCGTCTGTAGTGGAAGCAGTGTCGAAGAGCGGCATGACCATCACCTAAAATATTAGCCGCCAAGGGCACATCGCCTGCCTATGCGTCATAAAGGCGCATAGGCAGGCCGGGACAACGGACCTTGATACGCCGTTGTTACTTTGCGGCGCGCTGGCGGGATACCTCGTACAGCGAGATGCCCACTGCCATGGAGGCGTTCAGGGATTCCATTGCCGAGTCGATGGGAATCGAAACGATCTGGTCGCAGTTCTCCCGAACCAGGCGGCTAAGGCCCTTGCCTTCCGAACCCACCACGATGCAGACGGGCTCGCTGGCGAGGGTGAGGTCGGGAAGCGAAACATCGCCGTCGCCGTCAAGGCCCAGGACAAAGATGCCCATGTTCTTGAACTGCTTCAGTGCACTGTTGAGGTTGGACGCACGCGCCACCGGTACCCGGACTGCTGCCCCGGCACTGGTTTTCCAGGCGGAGGCGGTGACGCCCACCGAGCGGCGTTCGGGCACGATTACGCCGTGGCCGCTGAAGGCGGACACGGACCGGATGATGGCACCGAGGTTCCGGGGGTCGGTGATGCCATCGAGGGCAACGAAGAGCGGCGCGTTGGGGACGTGGCCCTTTCTCCACTTCTCCACCGTCTCCTCGGCGAGTTCGTAGGCGTCCTGGTACTCGTAGGGCGGGATCTGCAGGACCAGGCCCTGGTGGATGGCGTCGTCCGTCATCCGGTCCAGTTCCGGCTTGCCGGTCTCCAGCAGCGGTATGCCGCGTTCGGCGGCGAGCTTCAGGGATTCCTTGACCCGGTCATCCATTTCGATGCGAATGGCGATGTGCAGGGCTTTGGCGGGAATGCCGGCCCGGAGCGCTTCAACGACGGAGTTCCGGCCGGTGACCACTTCCTCGGTAGCCCGTCCTTTGGGCCCGGACTTGGCGGCGCCGGCGCTTCGCGCGCCCGTGCCGCGCTTGGCGGCAGAGCGCTCTGCGAGCTGCTTGGACTTGTGCGCCTTGTGGTAGGGACGGTCCTCCGCCTTGGGCGTGGGTCCCTTGCCTTCGAGGGCCTTGCGGCCATGACCACCGGTTCCGATGGTTGGGCCCTTCTTCGCTTTAACCGATCGGCGACCATTGTTGGCCATTGTGTTCCACCCTTGATTGTCTTGACTGAGTCTGCCTACCAGTCTACTGAACCAAGTAAAATCGCCTGACCCCGGCGGGATGGCCTAAGGGTGATTACCCCCTCAGTCCCGCTTCAGGCTCCAGGTGGCGCCGTCCGGACCGTCCTCAACGACGACGCCGGCCGCGGCCAGGGTGTCCCGGATGGCGTCGGAGGCGGCCCAGTTTTTTTCGGCCCGCGCCGCGGCCCGGGCTTCCAGCTGCGCCTGGACCAGGACGTCGAGGGCGGTTGCTTCCTTGCTGCCGCCCGCATCGGTGCCTGCGACGGCGTTGAGCCCAAGCACCTCTGTCATCATCATGACTGCGTTCAGCGCGTGACGTCCGGCGTCGTCATCCCCCTCGGCGAGGGCGGTGTTCCCGGCGCGCACCGTCTCGTGGACCGCCGCCAGCGCACGCGGGACGTTGAGGTCGTCGTCCATGGCTTCAGTGAAAGTGCGGACAGCATCGCCGGATGAGCCGAAGTTGCCGGCCAAGAACTCCGAGTCCTCGCCGAACCGGGCTGAGGCCTTAGCAAGGAAACCGTCAATGCGTTCGACGGCGGCGGCAGCCTCCTGCAGCGACGTGGGCCGGTAGTCCAGGATGGAGCGGTAATGCGCCTGGCCGAGGTAGTAGCGGACCACCCGGGGCGGAGCCAATTCCAGCATCTCGGCCGGACTGATGGTGTTCCCGATGGACTTGGACATCTTCTCGCCCTGGTACGTCACCATGCCGTTGTGCATCCAGAAGCTGGCAAACGGATGGCCGGCGGCCTGGGACTGTGCCAGCTCGTTTTCATGGTGCGGGAACCTCAGGTCCAGGCCTCCACCGTGGATATCGAATTCGGTGCCCAGGTATTTGGTGACCATGGCGGAGCATTCCAGGTGCCAGCCCGGGCGGCCGGCGCCCCAGGGGGAACTCCAGCTCGCAGTTGCCGGTTCACCATCCTTGGAACCCTTCCACAGCGCGAAGTCGCGGGGGTCCTTCTTTCTGTTGCTGAATCGAGGTTCGACGTCCGGGGCTGCCTGCATGTCGTCGATGTTTTGCCGCGTCAGCGACCCGTATTTACTCCAGGAACGGACGTCAAAGTACACGTCGCCGGACTCGTCGAGGGCGGCGTAGGCGTGCCCGCGGTCGATCAGTTGCTGGATCAGGGCATGCATTTCCGGTATGTGCCCGGTGGCGCGGGGTTCGTAGGTGGGCCGGGAGACACCGAGGGCGTCGTACGCCTTCAGGAATTCCTGTTCGTAGCGGTATGCGAGGGCCCACCACTCCTCCTGGGCCACTTCGCCGGGCTCCGGCGTGAACTCCGGCGCGAAGGACGCTTCCGACTTGGCAAGGATTTTGTCATCGATGTCGGTGACGTTCCTGACTACGGTCACCCGGAAGCCCCGGTAGGTCAGCCAGCGGGTGAGCTGGTCGAAAGCGATGGCTGAGCGGATGTGGCCAACGTGGGGCATGCCCTGCACCGTGGCCCCGCAGTAATATAGGCTGGCCTTGCCCTCGACGAGGGGGACGAAGTTCCGGACTTCGGCGGAGGCAGTGTCATAGAAGCGCAGGGTCACCGCTCCAGATTAGCCGATGGCGGCAGAGGGCTTCGGATATACCAAGGCAGTGGCCACCGCGGAGATACCCTCTCCACGCCCCGCGAACCCCAGGCCGTCGCTGGTGGTTGCCGTAACGCTGACGGGCGCCCCGGCCGCTGCGCTGAGAACCTGTTGCGATTCTTCACGGCGGGGACCGAATTTGGGCCGGTTGGCAACGAACTGGACTGCAACGTTGCCGATTTCGAAGCCGGCCGCCCGAACGATCCTGGCTGCTTCCGCGAGGAGGGTCACCCCGGACGCCCCGGCGAACTCAGGGCGGCTGGTCCCGAAGTGTGTGCCGAGGTCGCCAATTCCGGCGGCCGAGAATAGGGCGTCCGCAGCCGCGTGGGCCACAGGATCAGCGTCCGAGTGCCCGGCGAGGCCGCGCTCGCCTTCCCACAGGAGCCCGCCGAGCCACAGCGGGCGCGGCGCTTCCTCCGGGGCGTACGCGTGCACGTCGATGCCGATGCCGGTGCGGGGCAGGACCACGTTGATGCCAGCCATCGTCAGCCCTCCACCCAGCGGGCGCCCAGGGGCCCTTCCAAAAGTCCCTCGGCGAGGATCAGATCCAGTGGAGTGGTGATCTTCAATGACTGGCTGGAGCCCCGGACAGCGTGGACCGGGGTGCCGAGCATCTCCACAAGCATCGCGTCATCAGTTACGGCGGCGGACTGCTGCCGGTCCAGGGTCCCTGCCGCTTCATGCGCCTTCAGGAGGGTGTTGAGCTGGAAGCCCTGCGGTGTCTGGACGGCACGCAGGTCTTCACGCGGCGCAGTTCCGGTAACAACCTCCGGCGCCAGCGCGCTGTCCGCGCCGGTGGTTGCAGCCACGGTCTTGACCGTGTCCACCACGGCGACGGTGGGAATAACGGCCGCGGCTCCGGCGGCCAGCGCGTTCACTACCCGGTGGAAGACGGATTCGGGGGTGAGGGCCCGGGCGGCATCGTGCACAAGCACGGCCTCGATCCCGTCCATGAGGACCGCCATGCCTGCCCGGACGGAATCGGCCCGGGTGGCACCGCCGTCGACAATGGAAAGGAGGGGGCCGCCGTCGGCCAGTTTTTCCTGGAAGTCCTCGCACAGCTGCCGCAAGGCAGTGTCGCCGGCCGGCAGTGCGATGCATACCTGGCTGCTGACCCCGGACGCGACGATGCCCCGGAGGGCGTGCATCAGGATAGGTTCGCCGCCGAGCGGCACCGCTGCTTTGGGCATGCCGTAGCCCAGCCGTTGCCCTGAGCCGGCAGCCACCAGGATCACGGCGGTGACGGGGCGCGTGGGAGTTTCACTCATGCGGACTAGCCTACGACCCCGCAGCTGGCCCCGCTGGGACCTGAATCCGGGCAAAAAGAAGCCCCGGCGGCACTTGGGTGCCACCGGGGTTCAATTCTTAGGAGGCCAGAACCTCGTCGAGAACGCTTGCAGCCTTCTCCTCGTCGGGCTTTTCAGCCAGGGCCAGTTCTGAAATCAGAATCTGCCGGGCTTTGGCCAGCATACGCTTTTCGCCTGCGGAAAGGCCCCGGTCGTGATCGCGGCGCCACAGGTCACGGACGACCTCTGCCACCTTGATGACGTCACCGGAAGCAAGCTTCTCCAGGTTTGCCTTGTATCGACGTGACCAGTTGGTGGGCTCCTCAGTGAACTCGGCGCGCAGCACGTCAAACACGTGCTCCAAACCTTCTTTGCCCACTACGTCCCGGACCCCAACTAGGTCAACGTTTTCTGCTGGAACTTCAATGGTCAGATCACCCTGAGCCACCTTGAGCTTGAGATACATCTTCTCTTCGCCCTTGACAGTGCGCATCTTGATTTCTTCAATTTTGGCTGCACCGTGG
>JBKJVX010000045.1:0-12151 GCA_046717065.1 Arthrobacter sp.
GCTCGCGGCATCGCTGTCCACGGTGACCGGAACGGTACGGCTGGCCGTCTTCCAATCCGCCGCGCTGGCCCTGCTCCCGGACTTCCTCAGCATCATGCGCCAGGAGTATCCCGAGGTGCGGGTGGAAATGACCCAGCGCGAACCCGAGACGGCACTCTACGAAACGTGGGCGCGGGACTTCGACCTTGTGGTGGCCGAGCAGTATCCCGGCCACGCGGCTCCGCACTACAGCGGGCTGGACCGCGTCATCCTCACCGGCGACGCCATCCGCCTGGCCACTCCCCCAGTGGGGCTGGGTGGCGAAACTGTTTCCTCCCTCGCGGACACCGCCTCGATGCCGTGGGTCATGGAACCCCGGGGCGCTGCTTCCCGGCACTGGGCCGAGCAGGCATGCCGCTCGGCGGGTTTCGAACCCGACGTGCGTTACGAAACTGCCGACCTCCAGGCACAGATCCGGCTCATTGAATCCGGGAACGCCGTGGCACTTATGCCGGACCTCGTATGGACCGGGCGGACCCGCACGGTCCAGCTCCTGGACCTTCCCGGTCTGCCGGAGCGAACCGTGTTCACGGCCACCAGGACGGCCGGCCGGATCCACCCGGCCATCCTGGCCTGCCGAGAGGTGCTGGAACGGGTGGCGGCCGCACATGGTCAGGGTGGGGTTGCTACCGGCTGATGACTAACCCACCAGCCAGCGTCGGAGCGGCGACCGGATCACGAGTAGCGCAATAGCAAAGGGCACCGTCAAAGCCACAACGGCGTCGAGGATCGCTCCCGAGGCAGGCGTGTTGAGCAGGTAGAGGAAAAACGCGTGGGTCAGGACCACCACCAGCCCAGCGGACGCTAGCTGGACCGTTAGGCGGTTCACTACTGGGCCGACCACACGGTACAGCGCTGCCAGGACGAGGATCAGCCCCAGACTAATTGCAGACGCGTTGACCACGCTCAGCGCCACCGTGCCGAAGTCGCCGTCCTTCATGTTCAGCGGCTGCACCAAGCCGCCCACCGTCAGGGCAACGCCGGCCAGCACAAGGCCCAGCCCCATGGCCGCCTTGTACCGGATGCGGCGGACCATCGCAGGCAAAGCGCGTCCGACGAGAACGAACACCAGGCACGGCACTGCCAAAGCTATTCCCAGAGGCGTCTTCGCCATCATCGACCCCGCGAAGACGCTTGCTGCCAGGCCAAGTCCAGCGGCGGTCCAAGCCACCCATGCGGGAAAGCGCTCCAGCCAGCGGCACAGCACAGCCGTGAAAAAGAGGACCGGCACGAACCAGAATGCAGAGTATGGGCGTACCGCGAACGCTCCGCCATAGACAGCGTTTCGGAGTGCTTCGACGGGTAGGGATCCGCCACGCAGATACTCTACGGAAGCGAACGCGACACTAAGCACGGCCAGCCACGCAACGTAAGGGACCAGAAGCGTCTTGGCGCGGCGGGTGATCTCGTCCCGCACCGTCCGGCCCGGCTTCCACAGGTACCCCGTCAGGATGAAGAATACGGGGACGTGCCACGCGAACAGGGCGTCAGTGAACGGCCCGGATGTCCAGACATGACCAACCACCACGGCAGCGATTCCGATAAGCCTGATGGCGTCCAGATCCGCCGCTCGAGCTCGGTTCGGCGGGACTGCAAGGTGCCTGCCCCGGACCGTTCCTGCAATGAAGTCCGACACCGGATTCCCCTCTGGTTACGAGCAAGTCGAAGCCATCCTATGAGGGCATCCAGAGCCGGCCAAGCAAGTCATAGGACAAATGGGGTGGATGGAAGGAGCGGGGCCTGAGGCCGGAAAACCGCAATAACCGGCCTCGGGTTTATGTCAAAGCAAAAGGCCCCCAGCTCGGTTAGATCCAGGTGCCTTTTCGTCGGATAATTTGGGATTTGCACCCCCGAGGGCGTTAACCCAACACGCGTTCCAGGCGTGCGCCATAGGCCGCTAGGCGAATTCTCCAACTGCTTCTGAATCAAAAGCAGATACTAGAGTACCTGATGTTTTCCGCTTCGCCCAATTGAGGCCTGACGCCGGTGTTGAAGGCTTTCCACCCTCTCGGGTCGGCGGGTTCGACCGCGGGCTTAAACCAGAAATGGACGCCCCCAATGCGCCCATTCCACCGGAACACCGTTGAGCTGCCGGGTCCGGCTCCGTCCAGGCAGGCCTCGCAGCTCACAATCTTGAGATTGCCCCAATCGGTGTACATATCCATGATCGCGGCTGGAGGTTGGATAAGCAATGAATTTTCCGTTTCACCGCTGGCTGGTTGGGGCACGATGGGAGGCATGACAGAGCTGCACACGCTGGTGGTTTACGTCCCCGACACTCACACCCGCCAGGTACTGGAAGCTATCGGCGACGCCGGAGGGGGCCGGATCGGCAACTACTCCCACTGTTCCTTCGTGACCTCCGGCACCGGGCGGTTCACTCCACAGGCGGGTGCCGCTCCTTACGTCGGAGGTGTGGGCACTCCCGAGGAAGTGCCCGAGGACCGGATTGAGTGCGTGGTTGAAGGGCCGCTGCTCAAGGCTGTAGTCGCTGCCTTGCGTGCCGCGCACCCGTATGAGGAACCCGCGCTGATGAGCTGGAAGGTTGAGGGCTGGAGGTTCCAGGATCCCGATTCGAGTCGGGCCTGAAGTTCGGGTAAAGTATCTGACGGCCCCTCATGTGGCGTCATCCTGTTGAACTCCCCCAGGACCGGAAGGTAGCAAGGGTAAATGGGCTCTGGCGGGTGCATGGGGGGTCTTTACTATTCCCCCACAGGGCGGCAGACCGTCTGCCCGGATTGGTAGGGTTTTCTCTGTGACAGTTACTACCGCCCTCTACCGCAGATACCGTCCAGACTCCTTCGCTGACGTTATCGGGCAGGAACATGTCACCGAACCGCTGATGACCGCTCTGCGGAAAAACCGGGTCAACCACGCTTACCTTTTTTCCGGTCCCAGGGGTTGCGGTAAGACCACGTCGGCACGCATTCTGGCCCGCTGCCTGAACTGCGCCCAAGGCCCCACCGACACCCCCTGCGGCACGTGCCCCAGCTGCGTTGAGCTTGCCCGTGGCGGCTCCGGGTCACTCGACGTCATCGAGATCGACGCCGCCAGCCACGGTGGCGTGGACGACGCACGGGACCTCCGCGAGAGGGCAACGTATGCCCCCGTCCGTGACCGCTACAAGATCTTCATCATTGACGAAGCCCACATGGTCACGTCCGCCGGTTTCAACGCCCTGCTGAAGATCGTTGAAGAACCCCCGGAACACATCAAGTTCATCTTCGCCACCACGGAGCCGGACAAGGTCATCGGCACCATCCGCTCCCGGACGCACCATTACCCCTTCCGCCTGGTGCCGCCGGAGCCGCTGATGGCCTACCTCGACCTTCTCTGCAACCAGGAGAACGTTCCGGTTGCGCCCGGTGTCCTATCGCTGGTGATCCGTGCCGGCGGCGGCTCTGTCCGTGATTCCCTGTCGGTCCTGGACCAGCTGATGGCAGGTGCCGGGCCTAACGGCCTGGACTACGAACTTGCCGTAGCGCTGCTCGGCTACACCCACGCTTCGTTGCTGGACGATGTTGTCGAGGCGGTGGCTGCCTCGGATGCCGCCACCGTTTTCCGCGCTGTGGACAGAGTCATCCAAACCGGCCACGACCCTCGCCGCTTCGTCGAGGACCTCCTGGAGCGCTTCCGGGACCTCATCATCGTCCAGGCGATGCCCGAAAGCGCCCAGACCATTCTTCGCGGCATGCCTGCTGACCAGGTTGCCCGCCTGAAAAACCAGGCGCACAACCTGGGCGCCGCCGAGTTGTCCCGCGCGGCCGATGTCACTAACACCGCGTTGACCGAAATGACCGGCGCCACCTCCCCGCGGCTGCATCTGGAACTGCTGTGTGCCCGGATCCTCCTGCCCAGTTCCGAGCAGAACGAGCGCGGCATGGCTGCGCGAATAGACCGTGTGGAGCGGCGGCTCAACTATGCAGGGAACGACGTCGGGGCTCCCGCCACCGCAGCCCCGGCCCACCATCCTGCGCCGGCCCACCCCGCTGCACCAGCCAGCCAAACTTCAGCCGCCCCGGCGGCCCCGGAACCGGCGATGTCCGGGCCGTCCCGGCCTGTGCCCCCGGCCACTCAATCCGCCACCGCCCAGCCCGCCGGCCACGAGCCCGCGGAGGCCGCAGCCGCCCCCGGGCCGGCACCTGCCTCCTCCCCGGCCCATGCCGCAACGGCCAACCCGGTCGACCCGGTGGACCCGGTGGACCCGGTGGACCCGGTGGACCCGGACCATCGTGCCCCGTTGACCGCTCCCCGGGTGAGCACCAGCGACTGGCCAGTCGAGCCCGCCGCAGACTCCCGGGCTGCCCGCGTCGACTCCCGTCCCGGAGTGGCACACAGGGCGGCCGCAGTTACCGCAGAAGGCCCTGCCGGCGGGACGCCGACAACCGATAACCGGCAGGCTTCAGCTCCGGCTGCCCAGGCCGCCCCTGCAGCTGGCCGGCCCGAAACGGCCCCTGCCGGATCTGTCCCCGCCGCTTCCCCTGCAGCCATGGGGGACGTGGAAGTGCTGCGTCGGGCATGGCCGGATGTCCTGCAGACGCTTTCCAAGATCAAGCGCAGCACCTGGGCACTCGTTGAACCAAATGCTCAAGTCACTGCGTTTGACGGCCACACGCTCACCATTTCATTCACCACGGCCGGACTCGCCGGCGCTTTTGGCCGGGCAGACCATTCGGAGAACCTTCGGCAGGCGATCCATAAGACTGTGGGCATTGACTGCCAGATCAATGCGGTGGCCGGCGGAAACGCCGGCCGGGCGAGCTCTGAGCCAAACCCAAAAGCACCCGTTAGCCGGCCAGCGCCGGCAACTGGTTTGGCGACTTCAGCCGATGTTGCCTGGGGGCTGGCGCCTGCACCCGGGCCGGCGACGACGGATGCCCCGGCGCCCTCCGCTCCGGCAAGTGCTGGCCAGGGGCAGGTACCCGGTCCAACAGCGCCAGAAACCGAAGGCCCGGCCGGGAGCAACGGCTCGATTCCCGCCGGGCTCCAGGCAGGAGAAAAACATAAGTCTGCACCAGGGAGTAGCCCGTCCCAGGTTCGGCGCGCACCCACCGCCGGCTCTTCCCAGACTGAGCCGTTGGCGGTCCCTTCCGCAGCCCCTTCGGCTCAAGCTGACTCTTACAGTGGCGGCCTGGAAGACTACTCCTACTCGGATGACGACTGGGGCCCACCCCGGGATGAAGACGTGCCACCGCTGGAAGAAGAGCCTCCCATGGACTGGGACCCTTCCGCGCGCTCCGATGGCCGCCCCGCTCCGGCCGCCGCCTCGGGTGGCATCACCGCCGCAGCCGGCTCACGCCAGCAGGGCACACATGCTGGTACGCAACCCCGCACCGAGTCCGCAACTGCCAAAGCTCCTGGTGCCCATGCCCCGGGCACGGCTGCCTCCGATCCGTGGACCCGTGCGATTGAGCAGGCACCGGGTGTGTGGGTTGTTGGCGAAGCCAGCAACGTGGACAAGAACGCCACTTCCGGGTTGCGTGAAATGGAAGCAGTTGCGGGGCCGTCAGCCACGCGCTACGAGCCTGCCACCGCCCAGATTCCGCCTTCCATCCCCGTTTCCAATGCGGTGGCTTCCGTGGACGCCGAGTGGGGTTTGGCGCCAACTGCGACCCCGCCCACGAAGGCGGGTACGAGGGCGACAACTGCGGAACCGGCTACCCAGAGCCCCGTTCCCTCGGGCGCGGTTCCCTCCGGCACCGCTCCCTCCGGCACTGCCCCTTCCGGCGCGGTTCCCTCAGTCACCGCTCCCTCCGGCACTGCTCCCTCGGGTGCGGTTCCCCCAGCTACCGTCCCCTCAAGTTCCGTTCCAGTCCCTGCCCTGGAATACGCCATGGCTTCAGCCGCGGCCGCACCTGCCCACGCTGCCCCCGCGGCTACCCCTGCTCCGACCACTGCCCCTGCGGCTTCCCCGGTTCCCGCCGATTCCCCTGCTGCGGCTGGCAGCCGGCAAAGCCTGTATCAGCGCCTGTCCAACAGCCCGGAGGCCGAGGCGGGGCGGGCAAAGGCCCCTGCACGGGCCGTTCCCGCGGCGGCAACCTACGTGCAGGACATCCCCAGCGCCGACGATGAGACCATTGAGGAATCCGGAGTTTTCGGCCGTGCCGCGGTGGAACGTATCCTCGGCGGGAAGCTGATCGAAGAGCGTTCCCTCGACGGAAGTCCCGTTACGCCCCGCTACTGATCCAACCACTGTCCGCCCCTAGCTAAAGAGGAAAAACGTGTACGAAGGTGCTGTCCAAGAGCTGATTGACGAGCTCGGACGCCTTCCCGGCGTGGGCCCAAAATCCGCACAGCGGCTGGCGTTCCACATCCTTGAAGCGGACCCCCAGGACATGAAGCGGCTAGTGGAGGCCATCACTTCCGTGAAGGAACGGGTCAAGTTCTGCACCGTCTGCGGCAACGTCACCGAGCAGGAACAATGCAATATCTGCCGTGACCCCCGACGCGATCCGGCTGTGATCTGCGTGGTGGAGGAATCAAAAGACGTCCTCGCCGTGGAACGCACCCGTTCATTCCGGGGCAGGTACCACGTGCTGGGCGGAGCCATTAATCCGATCGCCGGCATCGGCCCGGAGCAGCTGCGGATCCGGGAGCTCCTCACCCGACTGAACGACGGCGCCATCCAGGAAGTGATCATCGCTACGGATCCGAACCTGGAGGGAGAAGCTACAGCCACCTACCTGGCCCGCATGCTGAAGACGATCGGGATTACCGTGACCAGGCTGGCCTCCGGGCTGCCGGTGGGCGGCGACCTCGAATACGCAGACGAGGTCACGTTGGGCCGTGCTTTTGAGGGCCGCCGCAACGCCCTGACCTGAGGATTTGGCCGACATGCTCCCGGGAGGGCCAACACCGCTGGTAACCCAGCGGCTCGTCCTGCGCCTGATTGATGGTTCGGACGAGGCCGCCATCCACGAGTACCGAAGCGACCCTTCGGTCATCCAATACCTCTGGCATGGTCCCCTTACTGCCGAGGCAAGCAGGGAAAGACTGACGCAGCTGCTGGCCCTGGGCGCGGCCTCCAACGGCAAATGGTTCAACTACGGCTGGGCAATTACCCTGCGGGAGTCAGGAGAAGTAATTGGTGACGCGCGTACGTGGAACAGCACAGCCCTGGCCGCGACGGGCGTGCTCGTGCTCGCCCTCGGCAGGCATCCTGCCGGCCAGGCAGCGTTGGCCTATGTCCTGACTGCCGATTACCACCACCAGGGATACGGCCGTGAGGCTGCGGCGGCGCTGGTCAAGTGGCTCTTCACGCACTGCGGAATCAGTACCGCCGTCGCGGCAGTCCGAACCAAACAGTCCCTCTATCCAGCTTCTCCAAAGCCTTTCCTCGGCCACAGTTCAAGCTCCCACATCTGAAAGAACAGGCCCGGTCCAGCGCGGTCAGGTGTTATCCCATCCTGTTCCGCCCCGGCCGGGGCCTGTCCAGCGTGGCTCAGGCAAGATTGGCTCAAGCGATACGCGTGCCCCGGGCCAGCCGGTGGGCAGGCGTACGGAGCGAACGCCAGCCAAGCCACATGAGCAACGCGGCAACCAGGAGCTGCAGGCCCAGTCCCAGCGGCCACATTGGTGTGGACTGTGCCAGATACCGAGGCTTGACCTCCCCATTGGCGCACGGATACGTGCCCTCAGGACCGGCAAGCGCGGAGCGGGCTCCCTGGCTTATACCTTCTATCGCCCCCACTGAGGAGAAGCTGCGCTCCTGCGAGCGGTCTTTGTACGGTATGGCGTCTGCCACCACCACGTAGGGATTCATGGCCAGCAACCACGCCACCCGTTCGGTCCGCATAACCATCTGCTCCTGCAACGGTCCTGAGCAGGTGTACTCCGGTTCCACCGGCCCGCTATTTAGCGGCTCGTACGCGCGGTACTGGGCCTGGTTCGCCTGGACCGTCCCCTGGGTAAGCCCCGCGCCCAGCCCAAAGGCGATCAGCGTGCCGACCGCCAGCCCGGCCACCGCCAGGTACGTGACCACGATGGAGAACAGCGGCCGGCCGGCGAGCGCCGAGATGCCCACACCAACGGCACACACAACCCCCACCTCAACAGCCAGCATGAGCAACGCCACCAGTACATGGCCGGGAGTCATTCCGCCCAGCGCCACTCCAATCACCAGGAACGGGGTGCTGGCCACAAGGAACGCGAGTGCTGCCGCCCAGGCTGCGAAAAACTTGCCCCACAGGATCTGGCCGGGCTGCAGCAGTGTCACCTGGAGGATGGCCAGTGTGCCTCCTGCGCGGTCACCATTCACGGCGTTGGCGGACAGCGCCGGAGCAACGAGCAACGCAAATAACAGGACAAAGGCCAGGACCACCTCGAAGATCATGGACCCGGGCCCCGATTCGGGCGGCGGGACATAACCGGGGATTTCGCGCTGTGCGGCCTGTGAGGCGTTCCAGCTGGCCCACGTCAGCCAGGTCACGAGCCCGGTGAGGACAAACCAGATGGCCAGCATGATGTACCAGCCCCGGGACCGCAGCCGCTGCTTGAGCTCCAGGACCACCACGTCCCTGACACCGGGCAGGTAGCCGCCCGTGGTTCGGTGGCTGGCCATATGTTGCCGGTCTTCTGTCATGTGGCTCATTGCCGTTCCCCCTCAAGGCTCATGTATGTCTCTTCAAGGGCCCCTGAAGCGGGGGCAAAGGAATTTACCCCGACGCCGGCCAGCACCAGGTCGCGCAGCAGGCGCTCGGCGTCGTCGTCGCTTGCCAGCATCAAACTCACGGACGGACGCCGCCCGTCTTCGCGGCGGAACGCCAGTCCCAGTTCGGTGAGCCTGGCAGCAAGTGCGGCCACATCAGAGGCGGTGACTGCGTACCGGCGCCCGGCTGCCGCAGCCTCTTCGATGGTTTGACGCCGGACCGTACGGCCCTTGTTCACGAACACCGCGCCATCGGCGATTTCATCGAGTTCGCTGAGCACATGGGACGAGACCACCACTGCCTTGCCCTCCGCCGCGAGTTGCCGCAGCATGATACGGAGCTCCACACGGGAGCCCGGATCCAGCCCCGATGCGGGCTCGTCGAGGAGCAGGACGGAGGGGTCATGGATAAGTGCCCGGGCAAGGCTGAGCCGCTGCTGCTGCCCACGGGACAGCACCCGCGCCGGCTGGTCCGCAAGGTCGTCCAACCGCACCCGTTCGAGCATCTCCGCGACCCTCTTCCCGATGCCTTGGGCCGGGAGCCGGTAGAAGCGGGCCATCTGGGTGAGAATTTCCCGCGCGGTCAGGGCCTCCCATACGCCCAGGGTGTCCGGCATCCAGCCCAACCGCCGGCGCACTTCCGCCCGGTCCCGGCGCGGATCGAGTCCGCCCACGCTGATGCTGCCCGCATCCGGTGCCAGCAGTGACGCCAGCATCAGCAGCAGCGTTGTTTTCCCCGCTCCGTTCGGACCGATCAGGGCGGTCACCTTGCCGGCCGGCGCATGGAAGTCCATGTGTTCGACGGCCCGCACCGCGCCGAAGCTGCGGCTCACAGCCCGCGCCGTGATGCCGTCGTCGGGTTCCGGCCCGTCCGCAGCCTCCGGTATTTCAGAAATCATTGCCATGTATTGCGCACCTGTCCCCCACAGTCTTTTCATGCATTTTGACAGTCTGAGCGTACGCCTGCGGGGCTCCCCGGCCGGTCCTTCCCTGGGCTGAGATTCGGTCACAATTCAACGCCCGGCCTTGCACGGCGATAAACTGGAACCAGAAGGCGCGCCAACGGTGGCGCTAGTTCCCAGCGTCAGGGCCAGCACAGCGTTACGGCTGTCTGGCCGGACTCCAATTGATCCAATGAAGGTACGCGCATGAGTACGCCCACTACCGAAGTGCACAACGCAACGCAGCCACAGCAGCTGCCCGTCGGCCGTGCCGTCACCAAACAGCTCATCGTGCAGAAGTTCGGTGGTTCCTCCGTAGCGGACGCAGACGGCATCAAGCGGGTGGCCAAGCGCGTGGTGGACGCCCAGGTGGCGGGCAATGAGGTGGTTGTTGTGGTTTCTGCCATGGGTGACACCACCGATGAACTCCTGGACCTCGCGGGCCAGGTAACGGACTCTGCCCCGGCCCGCGAAATGGACATGCTGCTCTCAGCCGGTGAGCGTATCTCGATGGCGCTCCTGGCCATGGCAATCAACAAACTGGGCGCCTCCGCCCAATCCTTCACGGGCTCCCAGGCCGGTATGATCACGGACGGCATCCACGGCAAAGCCAGGATCATCGACGTCGATCCCCACCGTATCCGCACCGCACTGGATAAGGGCAATATCGCCATCGTGGCGGGTTTCCAAGGCATGAGCCGGGCCACCAACGAGATCACCACCCTGGGCCGGGGCGGTTCGGACACCACGGCCGTAGCGCTGGCAGCAGCCCTCGAAGCCGACGTCTGCGAGATCTACACGGACGTGGACGGCATCTACACTGCCGATCCGCGCGTTGTCCCCTCAGCCCAGAAGATCGACACGATCTCCAGCGAGGAGATGCTGGAGCTCGCAGCCTCCGGCGCCAAGATCCTTCACCTTCGCTGCGTTGAGTACGCGCGCCGGTTCGGTGTGCCGCTGCACGTCCGCTCGTCATTCAGCCAGCACGAAGGCACCTGGGTCATTCCCAGCGCCGAAGACAAGATCACCACACAAGAGGGAGTTGCCTTGGAGCAGCCAATCATCTCCGGCGTCGCACACGACCGTTCCGAAGCCAAGGTCACCGTTGTTGGCGTCCCGGACATTCCCGGCAAGGCGGCCGCCATCTTCCAGGTCATCGCCGATGCCCATTCGAACATCGACATGATCGTGCAGAACGTTTCCACGCATGGCACCGGCCGGACGGACATCTCCTTCACGCTGCCCATCGTGGAAGGCGCCGACGCGCTGACCGCCCTCCACGCAGCCCAGGACCAGATCGGCTTCGAAAGCATCGAGTACAACGAGCAGATCGGCAAGCTCTCCCTGATCGGCGCCGGCATGCGTTCCCACCCGGGTGTCTCCGCCACGTTCTTCAAGGCACTCTCTGACGCCGGGATCAACATCAACATGATCTCCACATCAGAAATCCGCATCTCGGTTGTTACGCACGCGGATCTCCTGGATGAGGCCGTGCGCGTCATCCACCGGGCCTTTGAACTGGACAGCGACAACGAAGCCACCGTCTACGGCGGCACCGGCCGCTAACCGGCGGCCCGAAAACATAAAAATGCACCGGCCGGGGATTCTTCCCTGACCAGTGCATTTTGTGTTTTCCGGGAGTGACCACGGCATTGCGTCCCGGCAAAGCCGACGTCAGGCCTCCTTTTCGAGGTCTTCGCGGCGTACCGCGTAGTGGTGGCCCGAGGTATCGGTCTCCACCACAAAGTGCGTGAGTTCCTCCTCCGAAGCCTGCTCGAACTCGTCATGCTTGTGCACCACCGGCAGGCTGGAGTCCAGGCGGGTGGCCGGCCCAAAGAAGAAGCGGAGCTTGTCGGTCGCGTTCATGAACCCGCTGAGTACATGCGGCACTGTTTTCCACCCCCTTTCTTCATTCAGGGGAAAGAAGAGCCATCCCAAATACGGCAGCTGCTCCTAGCGGAGTCAGTGCCCTAATTTTACGCCCGGGCGCCTCAAAAGGCTCCGGGAACAATTCTCAGCGGAGGGACTTGTCGTCGGGGTTCCTGGGCACCACATAGGTGCTGCCGTCCGGCCGGGTGACGGTTTCCCACTGCCGGGTTTCAGCCTCGCGCTGGGCCAGGAGCCTGCGGTTTTCCTCTGTCATGTCGTGCATGAGGGAGGACCGGTTTGCAGGACCGAAAATGGCACGCAGTTTGCCGGTTGCCCGCATGAAGCGCTGTGAGGCGTTGTCCTTGCCCTCTGAGCTGGCGTTACCCATGAACTGGCTCCTTCCGGTGACCCCTTTTTCTCATCCACAGTGTACGCTAATAATTAGTGGACTAACAATTGGAGGCCCCGATGACCACTGCATCCAGTACTTCCACCGCAGCGAGGACTGCAACCGCTGGCGCAGACGTCCCGGAGGACAACGATCTGCTGCTTGAGCACCAGCTCTGCTTTGCCCTGACTGTCGCATCACGCAGCGTGGTGGGTGCGTACAAACCCGTGCTTGAGAAGTTGAACCTCACCCATCCGCAATACCTGG
>JBKJVX010000046.1:0-3636 GCA_046717065.1 Arthrobacter sp.
CGATCGGATCGACGCTCCACTCCGTAATCGCGGATGCGTCGCTTCTCGGCGATCCGATCGGGATCGCGGTCGTGCCCGGCGGCAGTGAAATCCTGATTGCCTATGCCGACCGGGTGGTGCTGCACTCCGCCGCCCCCGGTTCGTTCGGGCTCGAGATCCGCGACTGGTCCCAGGGCGGAACGGTCTTTCTCGGCAACCTGTCCGTGGAGCCGGGCGGCTACGTGGCTCACGCAACGACGTCGAGCGGCGTGGACGTGCTCGGGCTGCTGCCTGGACAGGGAATCCTGGGCACGCTTCCGGCCGGAACCGAGCCGCGTGAGACGGCCAGCCGCCCCGCATCCTCAACGCTGGTCGGAGTCGACGGCACAGGATCGCTGCGGTTGTACGGCGCGACGGGGCCGCTGCTCCATACGCTCGCGTCGGATGGCGGCTATACCGGACTCGCCATGTCTCCCGAAGGGAGCTACGCCTTCGCCGCCAACTTCATCGGGAACCGGATCGACATCCTCGGTTTTCAGGCCAGCGGGCTGACGCTCCCCGGCGCTTTCCCGACCGGGATCGATCCGCGTGACGTGGCCGTTGGACCGGCCGGACGATACGTTTACGTTGTCACGGCCGGCTCCGATCGCGTCGAGGTGTACGACACCGAGGGCGGGGCGCGGATCACCACACTTTCGCCGACCGCCGGTGGTACCGGAACGATCCTGACCCTCGCCGGCACCAGCTTCGACCCGGTCGCGGGAAACAATCTGGTCCAGATCGGCAACGCGTCGATTCCCGCCGCCACCGCCAACCCGGCGGGAACGGTGCTGACGGTCGTCCAGCCAACCGCTGCGATAGCCGGACCGGTCCAGGTCACGACTCCCACGGGAACCTCGAACGCGCTCCCGTACAAGGTAGTGAACCGGCCGAATACGGGGAATTTCGCCGAGGCTCACACTTTTTCCACCGGGTCGGTCGAGGTGCAGAGAGTCGCCATCACGCCCGACGGTCGTTTCCTCATGGCCATGCATGCCGACGGACGCATCTCGGTTATTGGCGCCGATCCGGCCCGGCCGGATTTCCAGCGGGAAATCCAGCTTGTCCTGTCGGCCGGCACGGGGTTGGGCGTCGTGTCGAACATGGTCTACACGCCGGACAGCCGCAAGATGTACGTCCCGGACATCAACGACGGCACGATGGCGGTGTTTGCGATCGACCCCCAGTCTTCGGCGCCGCTCTCCCGAACCGGTGCCGTCCAGTTCGCCGACGGCACCGCCGCATTCGGCTTCATGAGCGCGGCGGTGACACCGGACGGATCGCGGCTCTACGCCACGACCAACTTCAACTCCCTCGCCGAGATCCGGACGGCCGACGATTTCATGCAGCTCACGTTCCCGGTCGGGCCCAGCCCGTCTCCGGCGCTCGCCATTCATCCGAATGGCCGCTTCGCGTACGTGGGTGACGACAGCGGATTGAACGGCGTCACCCGCATTCTCGACATCGATCCGGAGTCGCCGACCCACGGAAATACCGTGGGCAACATCTCCCAGTCAAACGGAACCACGGCTCCGATTCACATGATCACCACCCCGGATGGCCGGCGGCTGGTGGTCACCTACCTCAACCTGGTCGCCGTCACTGCAGTGACGGTCCTGGACCAGGTTGACATCGACCCGGCGAGCGCCACCTTCCATACCTCCCTGGGGCCCGTCGCCAACTTGAGCGGCGGTGGGCACGGCATCGCCATGAACCGGAGCGGAACGGCCCTCCTGGTGCAGAACGTGACGACGGGGGCGCTGCTCAGCATCGACCTCGACACGGGCGCGTTCCTGCCGGGTCCGGCGGACATCGGGTTGTTCGACACGTTCCGTGGGATGGTGTCGTCGCACGACGACGCCCGGCTCTACGTGCCGCAGCCGGCCGGTCAGATGGCGGTGGTCGATCTCACACCGGTGTCCGCGACCGTCGGAGTCACCGTTCCCACGACCGGCGTCATCAACCAGCCCCTGCCATCTTTCGTCTACAGGTCCACAGTGCCGGGGAGGACGGCACAGCATCTGGCCGAGGGGGCGCCGTACCTGTTCACCACCGGCGGCGGCGGCAATTTCAACGGCGTGGACAACTTCTTCTACACGGCGGCCGATGCCGGCGGATTTGCGCGCACCACCTTCATCGCCGGGCCAACTCCGGGTTTCGACCAGGTTACGGTGGACACTCCGAATAACACCGGCTTCGTCCTGTTGACCATCCTGGCTGACACGGTCTCGGTTCCTCCGCTTCGGCTCGCCACGGCACCCGCCAACGTGGCTCCGTCGGTCACGACGCCGATCGTGGTCGACTTCTCGAAATCCATCCATCCGGCCACCATTACTCTGGCGAGCTTCGCGCTGCGGACAGGACCCGGAGCGGCGGCCCTGCCCGGAATCTTCACCTTCACCGACAACGGGCGGCGCGTGGTCTTTCAGCCGGACGCCCCGCTGCTGTTCAACACGTCCTATGTCGTGGAACTGACCGCCGCGATCGAGGACTACGACGGCAACGCACTCGTGAACCCGGGAGTTACCGGATTTTCGACCGGCGCCCCGGCGCCGCTGGCGCTGAACGCGATCGATTCACCGGCCGCACGCGTCGGAGACCCGATCGTTCTTTCCGGCACCGGCTTCAGCCGGAACGCCAGCGCCAACGAGGTCTTCTTCGGCGCCGTTCCCGCGCCCATCCTGATGTCCGATCCAGGCGCGCTCCACGTGCTCGTGCCCGGTGGGGCCGTGTCGGGGCCCGTGACGGTCGTCACAGCGGGCCTCACGTCCAATCCCCTGAACTTCACCGTTCTCGTGCCGATCCCGCCGGTCAACCAGGTCATCGCAAATGTGGATGTACCGACGAGCGGCCAGCAGATCGCCATCGTTCCCGACGGATCGCGCGCCTACATGACGAGCCCCGGCGGCAACACAGTCGTTCCCATCAACATTCCCGCCCAGGCGGCGGAAACCGCCATTTCCGTCGGCTTGAACCCGTTCGGTGTGGTGTCGTCTCCGGACGGCGGGCGGATATATGCCACAAACTTCCTGTCCAACAGCCTGTCCGTCATCGATTCCGACGCGTCTCACGTGGCTTTCCAGACCGTCATCACCGAAATTCCCCTCGGGCTGAACCCGTCGGGACTCGTCTCCCATCCGGACGGCCGGAGCCTCTACGTCGTGAACTTCGGCGACAAGACCCTCATGGTTGTCGATACCGATCCCAACAGTGTCTCGTTCAACCAGCTCCGGGCCACGGTGGGCATCGATTCCATCACCCAGGCCATCACGATCACGCCCGATGGAACACGGGTCGTCATCGGCACCTCCACCGGCATCGTGATCTTTAACGCGGCCAACCCGGGTGACGTGAACGGAACCGCCCGCGTCGACACCGGATCGGGGGGGCAGTCGGTCGGCGTCACGCCGGACGGCGGATTCGTGGTGCTCCTCACGACCGACGGCTTCCTCCATCTCATCGACATCCGGCCCGGCAGTCCGACCGAGAACAGCGGCACGGCCAGGGTCGACAAGGGCTAAGGCGGGCAGTCGGTCGGCGTGACTACCGACGGCGGTTTCGTGTACGTCACAACCTCCGATGGCCAGGTGCTCGTCTACAAGATCGTGCAGCTCGGCG
>JBKJVX010000047.1:0-11199 GCA_046717065.1 Arthrobacter sp.
CAAGGACAAGATCGCCCTGCAGCGCCTGCGTGAAGCCTCGGAGCAGGCCAAGAAGGAACTCTCTTCTTCCAGCAGCACCAACGTTTCGCTCCAGTACCTCTCCGTCACCCCCGATGGCCCGGTCCACCTGGACGAGCAGCTGACCCGCGCCAAGTTCCAGGAGCTCACCAAGGACCTGTTGGAGCGCACCAAGAAGCCGTTCCATGACGTCATCAAGGAAGCCGGCATCAAGCTTTCCGAGATCGACCACATCGTCCTCGTCGGCGGCTCCACCCGTATGCCCGCTGTCTACGACCTGGTCAAGGAACTTGCCGGCGGCAAGGAGCCGAACAAGGGCGTCAACCCGGATGAAGTTGTCGCCGTTGGCGCAGCACTCCAGGCCGGCGTTCTGAAGGGCGAGCGCAAGGACGTCCTTCTGATCGACGTCACCCCGTTGTCCCTGGGCATCGAAACCAAGGGTGGCGTGATGACGCACCTGATCGAGCGCAACACCGCCATCCCCACCAAGCGTTCCGAGACCTTCACCACGGCTGATGACAACCAGCCGTCAGTGGCCATCCAGGTCTTCCAGGGCGAGCGCGAGTTCACCCGCGACAACAAGCCGCTGGGTACGTTCGAGCTGACCGGCATCGCCCCGGCTCCGCGCGGTGTTCCGCAGGTCGAGGTCACCTTCGACATTGACGCCAACGGCATCGTCCACGTTTCCGCGAAGGACAAGGGCACCGGCAAGGAACAGTCCATGACCATCACGGGCGGTTCCAGCCTCTCCAAGGAAGACATCGACCGCATGGTCAAGGATGCCGAGGAGCACGCAGCCGAGGACAAGGCCCGCCGCGAGGCAACCGACACCCGCAACACCGCAGAGCAGCTCGCCTACTCCGTGGACAAGCTCATCGCGGACAACGCCGACAAGCTGCCTGAAGAGGTCAAGACCGAGGTTCAGACCGACGTCGACGACCTCAAGAAGGCCCTCGAAGGTACGGACGACGCCGCTGTGAAGGCCGCCTTCGAGAAGCTGCAGGCTTCCCAGGGCAAGCTGGGCGAGGCCATCTACGCCCAGGCCGGTTCCCCCAACGGCGCGACCGGTGCCGCAGGTGCTGAAGGTGCCGCTGGTACCGCAGGCGGGGAGAAGGCTGCCGACGAGGACATCGTCGACGCCGAGATCATCGACGAAGACGAAGCGAAGAAGTAGCCATGCCGCACCACGGTAACGAGGAAGAGCACATCTCATCCGCGCGCCAGGAGCAGCAGGGCAATGGCCACCAGGAACCGGTCATCCGGGACAACCGCAAGGTTGACCCGGTGACCGGGCAGGCCCGGCACCCTGAGGGCGCCGAGTCCGCCCCGGGCGACGGTTCCGAAGTGGACTCCGACGGCGACGCGCTCGCCCAGGCCGAGGAGATCCTCAACGGCATCGAAGTGCCGGCCGAGGAATCCGTGGCCCAGGGGGTTCCGGCAGGCTCCACCAACGCGGAGGCGGCCGAGCTGAAGAACGACCTCCTCCGGCTGCAGGCGGAGTACGTCAACTACCGTAAGCGCGTTGAACGCGACCGCGCCGTGGCAGGGGAGATGGCCGTCATCGGCGTCCTGAACTCCCTGCTTCCGGTCCTGGACGACGTCGACGCCGCCCGGCAGCACGGCGACCTCGCCGACGGCCCCTTCGCTGCGATTGCCACCAAACTGGAGAACGCACTGAAGACCTACGGCCTGGCACGCATCGATGAGACCGGCGTGGAGTTCGATCCCACGATCCACGAGGCCCTCATCCAGCAGCCCGGCGAGGACATCGAAGTTGACACCGTCAGCCAGGTTCTCCGCTCCGGCTACCGGTCCGGGGACCGCGTCCTCCGCGCGGCACAGGTTATCGTCGCAGTTCCGGCCTGACGGTCACCAAGGCGCTACGCCGGATATGGGGCGGTGCCCGCTTCGCGGTGCCCTCCACACCGCCGCCCCATATCCGGCCTCCGCGCCGGCGGTCATCTCGCCTAAGGTGAGGTAACCACAAAGCTCGCAGCGGTACAGGGGCCCCGGGAGTGGCATCGGGCCTGCCGGAGCGTGGTGGCTTGGTCCGTCAGGACCGAGCCGCCACGCGTAGGGGCGGGGGCCCCTGTACCGCGGAGAGCAGTTAGTTAGAAGACTTTGAAAGGAAACGCCATTGGCTAGCCAGGATTGGGTGGACAAGGACTTTTACGCGATCCTTGGTATCGCCAAGGACGCTTCCGACGCCGACATTAAGAAGGCTTATCGGAAGCTGGCCAGGCAGCACCACCCTGATACGAACTCGGGGAACTCTGCTTCCGAAAAGAAGTTCAAGGACATCTCCGAGGCTTACTCTGTACTTTCCGATCCCGAAGAGCGCCAGCAGTATGACGCCATCCGGGCTATGGGCGGCGGAGCCCGATTTGCACCCGGCGGTGCCGGTGCTGGCAACGGCGGGTTCGAGGATATGTTCGGCGGCCTGTTCACGGGGAACACTGGACGCCACGCTGGTGGCTTCAACCCCTCCGCCGGCGGTATCCCGCCGGAGTTCGCCGACCTGTTTGGCGGCGGCTTTGGGCAGACGGGTTTCCAGCGCACCCCGCAGAAGGGCGCTGACCGTACTGCCTCCACGAGTATTTCCTTCGCGGGCTCGATCCGCGGCACCACCATCGGACTGCGGGAACCCAGCGGTGAGGTTATCGACGTCCGCGTGCCCGCCGGCATCAAGGACGGCCAGAAAGTCCGCATCCGCGGCAAGGGCCAGCCCGGTGCCGCCGGCAACGGTGACCTGGTGGTATCCGTTTCGGTCCAGCCGCACCCGTTCTACACGCGCGACGGCGACAATCTGCGTATCCACGTTCCCGTCACCTTCCCCGAGGCTGCCCTGGGCGCCGACATCGAAGTGCCCACCATCGAGGGCGAAAAGGTGCGGGTCCGCGTTCCGGCCGGTACGCCGTCGGGCCGTACCCTCCGGGTCAAGGGCAAAGGCGTGAAGACGTCCAAGGGGACCGGCGACCTGTTGGTGACCATCGACGTCGCCGTTCCCAAAAACCTGAACAAAGAGGCCGAAGCCGCGGTCAAGGCATTTGCCGATGCCACGGCCGGAGCTGACGTCCGAGAGGGCCTGGCCGCCAAGGCCCGGCTTTAGCAGCGGGTGAGCCGTGGACATCAACTCAGACCAGCCGATCTTTGTGATCTCGGTGGCGGCTGAACTGGCGGATATGCACC
This sequence comes from Arthrobacter sp., assembly GCA_046717065.1. Taxonomy (GTDB): domain Bacteria; phylum Actinomycetota; class Actinomycetes; order Actinomycetales; family Micrococcaceae; genus Arthrobacter. The sequence continues at coordinate 3,208 of JBKJVX010000047.1, forward strand.
CCCAGACTCTTCGGCAGTATGACCGGATGGGCATCGTCTCGCCCAGCCGCGCGCCCGGCAAGTCGCGCCGCTACTCGCAGCGTGACATCAACATGCTGCGCGAGGTGCAGCGACTGTCGCAGGAAGGCGTCTCGCTGGAAGGCATCAAGCGGATCCTGGAACTCGAAAACCAGGTGGCTGCCTTGCAGCGCCGCGTCTCGGAACTGGCTGACGAACTGAGCCGGCGCCCGCAGCCTTTCGATTCCCGGATCTTTGCGGCTGGCGCAGCGGGCGACGTAGTGAGCCTGGCACGCGGCCAGCGCCCCCGTCCCCGCTCGCAGGCTGTGGTGCTCTGGCGGCCCCGCGCGATCGGACAGTAGCTCCCGCCGCCTGGTAAAGCCGCAGGTCAGGCGCGACTTGCGACGGTCCGCTGGTTTATGTCCGGCCGGCGGGCCAACGTTACGCCGCTGCAGGTTTCCCTGAAGTTAACTTTCCTTCCCCCGTTTTTCCCGCGTTCGTCCGCATTTTAGGGATTCCACCCTGCATCTGGCGGCTCTTGGGAGCAGGGACGAAACGGCCCCGAAACCAACTGTCGCAGCTGCCGAAACAATCCGCTCCTACATTCATCGCAAGGGGTCACTTCCCAGGACCTCGGAGGCGAGCCGCTGCCCACGCAGCGGCGGAGTGAGAAGCAGGTACACATGAGTGTTTCGGTTAACAAACGCGCTTTCCTTCCCCTGGCGGCGGCCGCCATGGCCACGGTCCTGGCGGGCTGCGGCAGCCAGATCGCAGATCCGGCATCGGCTGGCTCCACCGCCAGCAGCGGCACCTCCTGTGTGGACACATCGGGCAGCAGCATCAAAGTGGGCTTCATCAACTCCTTGTCCGGCACCATGGCCATCAGCGAGAGCACGGTCTTCGACTCCCTGACCCTGGCCGCAGAGGAGATTAATGCTTCCGGCGGCGTCCTGGGCAAACAGCTCCAGGTGGTCAGTGAAGACGGCGCCAGCGAACCGACGAAGTTTGCCGAGCGCGCCGGAAAACTGATTCAGCAGGACTGCACTGCCGCTGTATTCGGCGGCTGGACCTCCTCAAGCCGCAAAGCCATGCTGCCGGTGTTCGAAGCCAACGACGCACTGCTGTTCTATCCGGTGCAATATGAAGGCCTGGAATCCTCGAAGAACATCTACTACACCGGGGCCACCACCAACCAACAGATCATCCCAGCTTTGGATTACCTGGCAGAGCAGGGAACCAAGTCCCTCTTCCTGGTTGGCAGCGACTACGTCTTCCCGCGGACGGCCAACAAGATCATCCAGGCCTATGCCGCCGCCAAGGGCATCGAAATCCTTGGCGAAGAGTACACCCCGCTCGGCTCCACGGAATTCTCCACCATCGTCAACAAAGTCCGGGACTCCAAAGCCGACGCGGTCTTCAACACCCTCAACGGTGACAGCAATGTGGCCTTCTTCCGTCAGTACAAGAGCGTTGGCCTGACAGCTGACACCATGCCCGTGGTCTCGGTTTCCATCGCCGAGGAGGAAGTTCCCGGCGTCGGCCTGGACAATGTGGAAGGGCAGCTGACCGCCTGGGATTACTACCAGACCCTCGATACGCCGGCCAACAAGAAGTTCGTCGCCGCCTTCAAGGCGAAGTTCGGCGCTGAGCGCGTCACGAGCGACCCCATGGAAGCCGCTTACACCTCGCTGTACCTCTGGAAAGCCATGGTGGAGAAGGCCGGGTCCTTCGAGGTGGACAAGGTGCAAACCGCCGCGGACGGCGTGACCTTCGAAGCCCCCGAAGGCCTGGTGACGGTCAACGGGGAAAACAACCACATCACCAAGACCCCGCGGATCGGGAAGATCAATTCGGAGGGGCTCATCGACACGGTCTGGTCCTCGCCGAAGGCAGTTGAACCGGATCCGTTCCTGGCGACGTACGACTGGGCCAAGGACCTGGCCAAGTAACCGGCCACCGGAAACATCGAGAAAGGCCTGCTGGATGGAACTCCTGATAGGGCAGATGTTCGCCGGACTCAGCCTCGGCTCCGTGCTGCTCCTGGCAGCACTGGGACTGTCGTTGACCTTCGGCCAGATGGGGGTCATCAACATGGCCCACGGCGAGTTCATGATGGCCGGGGCCTACACGGCCTTTGTAGTCCAGCAGGCCATCTCCGATGCCGGCGTTTCACTGCTGGTTTCCGTTCCCGCGGGTTTCCTGGTGGGTGGTGTCCTGGGGCTGGTGCTCGAGGCGGTGCTGTTGCGCCGCATGTACCACCGACCCCTGGACACGCTCCTGGTCACCTTTGGGGTGGCGCTCATCCTGCAGCAGGCCGCGCGGGACATATTCGGCGCCCCCAGCGTGGACGTGCGCGCACCGGCCTGGCTGCAGGGAAACATCGAGGTACTGGGCGCACCGATCCCGCTGACCCGGCTCTTTATCCTGGCGCTCTCTCTGCTGTGCCTGGCCGGACTGGTCCTCCTCCTCAGGGCCACCCCGCTGGGCCGCCGCATCCGGGCCGTCGTGCTGAACAGGGACCTCGCAGAAACCAGCGGCGTCTCAACCCGGCGCAGTGACCAGTTGACGTTCTTCATCGGTTCCGGCCTGGCCGGAGTAGCCGGTGTGGCCGTCACCCTCATAGGTTCCACCAGCCCCTACCTCGGCACCAACTACATTGTGGATGCCTTCCTGGTGGTAGTGGCCGGCGGCATTGGCCAGATCAAGGGGGCTGTCATCGCCGCGTTCGCACTTGGCGTGCTGCAGTCTGTCTTCGAGTACTCCACCACAGCAAGTATCGGCAAGGTCCTCATCCTGATAGTGATCGTGGTGTTCCTCCAGCTTCGGCCGCAGGGCATCTTCAGCCTCAAGACAAGGAGCCTGGCATGAGGGGGCTGTTGCGCGGACGGTTGGGTACTGCAACCGGATTCGCCCTCGGGGCAGTCCTGCTGCTGGTTGTTGCACCTGCGGTGCTTCCGGTCTTCAGCCTGGGCCTGCTGGGGAAGTTCCTCTGCTTCGCCATCGTGGCGGTCGGCATAGGTTTGGCCTGGGGACGCGGCGGCATGCTGACCCTGGGCCAGGGAGTGTTTTTCGGGCTTGGCGCCTACATCATGGCCATGCATATGAAGCTGGCGGACGCCTCGCTCTTCGGCGGCTCCGGGGTGCCGGACTTCATGTCCCTTTACGGCAGCGGCGAGGTACCGGGCTGGTGGGAACCGTTTCGGAGCCCCGCCGTGACGCTGCTGGCGGTGGTGCTGATACCGGGGCTGGTGGCCCTTATCCTTGGGCTGGCGGTCTTCAAACGCCGTGTTAAAGGCGCGTATTTCGCAATTCTTAGCCAAGCGCTGGCGGCTGCGTTCGCAGTGTTCCTGATCGGCCAGCAGGCCACCACCGGTGGTTCAAACGGGCTCAGCGGGTTCCGGTCCTTTTTCGGTTTCGACCTGAAGGACCCGAACAACAAGGTGATGCTGTACCTGATCGCGGCGGTAGTCCTCCTGCTGTCCGTAGCCCTTGCCCGGCAGCTGATGCACAGCCGGTTTGGGGAGCTGCTGGTTGCGGTCCGGGACCAGGAGGAACGGGTCCGCTTCCTGGGCTACGACCCGGCCACCATCAAAACTGTCACCTACGTGGTTGCCGCTGTCCTGGCAGGCATTGCAGGCGCGTTGTTCGTCCCGCTCGTCGGAATCATCTCACCGGCGGATGTAGGCGTGATCCCTTCCATCGCCTTCCTCATCGGCGTGGCAATCGGCGGCCGTGCCACGCTCCTGGGGCCAGTCCTCGGCGCTGTCAGCGTTGCCGCCGCCCAATCCGCCCTGTCTTCCACCTTCCCCTCCTTCTGGGTGTACTTCCAGGGGCTGTTGTTTGTCCTGGTCATCGGCTTTATGCCGGGCGGGCTGGCCTCCTTGCCGGCGCTGCTGGGCAGGCGGCGCAGACCCCGAACAACATCAACGCCGGCAGTGCCAGCAACCCCCGCGCCAACGTCCCTGGCCGCACCGCCGGAACCAGAACAGAATGCCACCATGCCTGAGGAGGCCCGCAGATGACCACGCCCACCCTGCTCCCCGACGGTGAGCCGCGGGCCGGAGGGCTGCGCCATGGCCGGCCGAAATACCTTGAAGTCCGGGACCTGTCGGTCTCCTTTGACGGATTCCTCGCCGTGGACAACGTCAACCTGGATGTGGTCCAGGGCGACCTGCGGTTCCTGATCGGCCCCAACGGCGCCGGGAAGACCACCGTTATCGATGCGATCACGGGGCTGGTACCTGCCACGGGATCGGTGAACCACACCGGCACGGAAATCCTCGGACGCAAAGTGCATCAAGTCGCCCGGCTGGGCGTGGGGCGTACGTTCCAAACTGCCAGCGTTTTTGAGAATCTTTCCGTACTCCAAAACCTCGACATCGCTGCCGGTGCCGGCCGCGGCCCGCTTCGAATGCTGCGGCGCCGCAAGACGGTGGATGCGGCGGTGGAAGAAGCGCTGGAGATCATTGGACTGGAGGGCGCGGCCGGGAAAAAGGCGGGGATCCTCGCCCACGGACAAAAGCAATGGCTGGAAATCGGCATGCTTTTGGTTCAGAACTCGGAAGTCCTCCTCCTGGACGAGCCAATCGCGGGGATGAGCCAGGACGAGCGCGCGGAAACCGGCGAGCTGCTGCGCCGGATCGCAGCCAGCCGCATCACACTGGTGATTGAACACGACATGGACTTCGTCCGGGAGTTCGCAACGTCGGTCACTGTCCTGGCTGCGGGCAAGGTCCTCAGTGAGGGAAGCGTGGCCCAGGTACAGGCAGACAAAAAAGTACAGGACGTCTACCTGGGGTCCTCGGAAGCGGAGGCCACCGATGCTTGAAATTGAAAAGCTGCAGACTGGCTACGGCCGCACGCAGGTAATCTCCGGGGTAAGCCTGACCGTCCCGGACGGAGCCGTTGTCTCTGTCCTGGGGCACAACGGCGCCGGCAAGACAACGCTGCTGCGCGCCGTCGTCGGGCTTCTCAAACCTACCGCGGGCAGCATCACCCTTGACGGGGAGGACATCTCGGCCCTCCGCCCGCACCGGCGGGTGGAGCGTGGAATGGCGTATGTGCCACAGGGCCAGCAGTCGTTCGCGCAGCTCTCCGTCCTGGAAAATCTGCAGCTGGTGGCGGACGGGCGCAGGAACGGCGCCGGGCGCGTGGCGGAGGCCCTGGATATGTTTCCGGCGCTCCGGCCATTATTGGCGCGGCGGGCCGGGCTGCTCTCCGGCGGCCAGCGGCAGCAGCTGGCCATCGCGCGGGCACTCATCACGGACCCGCGCCTGCTGATCCTCGACGAACCCACCGAAGGCATCCAGCCAAACGTCGTGGCCGAGATAGAAGCAACCATCATCAAGCTTTCCCAGCGCAACGGAATGAGCATCCTCCTCGTGGAGCAGCACATTGGTTTTGCCCTGCAGGCCGCGGACAGCTACTACGTCCTCTCGGCCGGAAGGGTCTCCTCCTCAGGGGCCGGCGGTGCCGGATCCGCGGCTGACGTTCGCAAGGCAATGCTCATCTGAGGCAAGCGGAACCAACACGCATCCGGGAAATATGAGTACTCACTACTCGTGACGGTACAGGCCCCGGAAACTTTGAATGGAACCACTGCTGGATCAGCAGCAGTGGTTCCAAGTTTCTGGGGGTTTTCATGTTTGGTACTCATGGGCAGGCGTCCGCCTTCTGCCGTCCACTCCACGGGGACAACAGGTGAGCCCGGGGATGGAAGCGGTCGCCTCATTCAGCGGCTCGATTCCCGGCCAGATCCTGTTGGCACTCGGACAAACCGTCGTGGTGGTGTGCGTCTGCTTCGACATGGTTCGCGCGCTGTCCGTGCCGCGGTCGCACCGGCGATTCGTGGCGAGCACCGTCTTCCGCACCCTGGCCGTCCCGTCCATCATCGTTAACGGCTTGACCGTCCTTATCGCCTTAGTGCTGGCGTCCTGGATTGATGTGGTGATGGGCATGTTCGTGCTGATGGCCATCATCTTCCGCCTGCACCATGACAAGGACGAGGACAACTGGTGGAAGGGGAAGGGCAAGAAGCTGGCCCGCTGGGCCCGCCGCCAGTTGTCCGGCCGGACTGCCGCCGCCCCGGCCCTGGGGTAGCCCCGGGTTGCATGCAGGTTCAACCCCGCCATCAGTAGCTGGCGGGGCTGCCGTCGCCGGAAGGTTGGATGTACTGCGCGGCGAGGGCTTCGGAGCCTCTTGCGAGGAGGGCGACGTCGGCCCCGACCAGGATGAAGTGGGCGCCGTTTTCCAGGTAGTGGCGGGCGGTGTCGGGGTTGAAGGCGTTGACACCTGCCGGCTTACTGGCCGCTTTGGCGGCAGCCAGGCAATGTTCGACGGCGGCGCGCACCTCGGGGTGTTCCTGCTGGCCGAGCCTGCCCATCGAGGCGGCGAGGTCGGAGGGGCCGATGAAGATGGCGTCGACGCCGTCGACCTTCAGGATGTCTTTGACTGCCTCGACGGCGGAGGTTGATTCGATCTGCACGGTGACGCTAATGGTCTCGCCGGCGCGGGCGAGGTAGTCCGGTGCCCGGTTCCAGCGGGCGGCGCGGGCCAGGGCTGAGCCAACTCCGCGGACACCGTGGGGCGGATAGCGCGTAGCGGCAACCGCGGCTTCCGCCTCTGCGACGGAGTTGACCATGGGGATGAGCAGGTTCTGCACGCCCAGGTCCAGGTACTGCTTGATCACCACCGTGTCGTTCACCGGAGGCCGGACGAGGGTGTGGACCGGGTAGCCGTGGATGGCCTGGAGTTGGGCGAGGATGGATTCGAGCCCGTTGGGGCTGTGCTCGGCGTCCACCAGGAGCCAGTCCAGGCCGGACCCCGCGCACAGTTCCGCGATCAGCGGGCTGCCCGAGCACACCCACATCCCCGCCAGCGGCCGGTTGGTCGCGGCGAGGGCGTGACGGAAGGTGTCTTCTATTCGAAGCGGCATGTGACACTCCCGAGGGGTCCGTAATCGGCGTGGACGGTATCGCCCTTGTAGGCCCAGAGCGGGCGGGTGAAGGAGCCGGCGAGAATGATGTCCCCGGCCTTTAGCGAGTCCCCGTGGGCGGCGATCTTGTTGGCCAGCCAGTGCACTCCGTTGGCCGGGTGGTCCAGTACCCCTGCGGCCACGCCGGTTTCCTCCACGGTCTGGTTTTTGTAGAGGATGGCCGAGACCCAGCGCAGGTCCACGGCGTCGGGCTTGACCGGGTTGCCGCCGATCACCATGGCGCCCATGGCGGCGTTGTCGGAGATGGTGTCCACGATGGTCCGGCCTTCCATCTCGATGCGGGAGTCCAGGATCTCGAGGGCCGGAACCACGTAGTCGGTGGCGTTCAGGACATCGAAGATGGTGACGCCCGGGCCCTTCAGCCCGTCCTTGAGTACGAAGGCCAGTTCCACCTCCACCCGCGGGTGGGTGTATTGGTCCCACTGAACGGAGCAGCCGGTTTCGAGGACCATGTCATCGAAGATGGCGCCGTAGTCCGGTTCGGTGATGCCGGTGGCGGCCTGCATGGCCTTGGACGTGAGGCCGATCTTGCGGCCCACGAGCTTCCGGCCGGCGTCCTCATTGCGCCGCCGCCACAGCTGCTGCACGGCGTAGGAGTCCTCCACCGTCATATCCGGGTAGCGGGCAGTCAGGCGGGGGATCGGGGTCCGGCTGCGGCCGGCTTCCAGCAGTTCGTCTGCGATGGACTCGATCGTCTTGGCATCCAGCATGGCTACAGCTGCGCGCCGAGCTTGAACCCGGTCTTTTCCCCGGCGTGGTCATCCCCGTCCTTGCGGGTGTAGGAGAACCCGTCGGCCCCCACGGTCACGGCCATTTCGCTTTTTTCCTCGCGGACGATGACGGGCTGCGGGTTGCCGTCGAGGTCCAGGACCAGAGAGGCCTCGGTGTACCAGGAGGGGACGACGGCGTTGCCCCACCAGTCGCGGCGCTGGTTGTCGTGCACGTCCCAGGTGATGGTGGGGTTGTCCGGGTCGCCGGTGTAGTAGTCCTGCGTGTAGATC
>JBKJVX010000048.1:0-15379 GCA_046717065.1 Arthrobacter sp.
ATCAAGTCCGAACCCGGCACCTGCCCCGTTGCCAAGGCCGAGGCCGGCGTGGATGTTTACGCCTGGCCGCAGAACGAGACGTCCACCGGCGTGGCCGCGCCGGTGAAGCGCGTCGCCGGCGCGGACAGCGGCGCCCTCGTCCTGGTGGACGCTACGTCGGCAGCGGGCGGCCTGGACGTGGACGTCGCCGAGACGGATGTGTACTACTTCGCACCGCAGAAGAACTTCGCGTCCGACGGCGGCCTCTGGCTGGGCCTCTTCTCCCCCGCCGCGCTGGAACGCGCTGCCCGGATCAAGGCCGGCGGCCGCTGGATCCCGGACTTCCTGGACCTGCAGACGGCCATCGACAACTCGCGCCTTAACCAGACCTACAACACCCCGTCCCTGTCCACCCTGGTCACCCTCGACGCCCAGGTGCAGTGGCTGAACGCCAACGGCGGACTGGACTTTGCCTCCGCCCGCACTGCGGAATCCGCAGGCCTTATCTACAGCTGGGCAGAGGCTTCGGAGTTCGCAACCCCGTTCGTGGAAAAGGCTGAGGAACGCTCCAACGTCATTGCCACCATCGATTTTGATGAGTCCGTGGATGCCGCGGTGGTCGCCAAGGTGCTGCGTGCCAACGGCATCGTGGACACCGAGCCGTACCGCAAGCTGGGCCGCAACCAGCTCAGGATCGCCACCTTTGTTGCCATCGAACCCGCGGACGTCTCCGCGCTGCTGGCCAGCATCGACTTTGTGGTGGGCGAACTGCGCAAGTAACTGCGCGGTAACGCAAAGGCGTCAGCGTTCGACGGCGTCGTCCGGGTTTTGGTCCCGGGCGGCGCCGTCTGCTGTCCCGTCTGCCTGGGAGACCATGCGAAAGAGCCGCAGCCCCCGTGCCCGCCTGTTGAAGGCGATCCTGAGCCGGCGTGCACGGATGATCCAGACCAGCCCGATCAGGGCAGCGATGAGCCCCGAGGCGGCGGCAACGGCCAGGGACCACCGCGGACCTGCCACGTTGGCAACCCACCCCACCAGCGGGGCCCCAATGGGCGTTCCCCCCATGAAAATTGCCATGTACAGCGCCATGACCCGCCCCCGCATCACCGGATCGGTGGTGGTCTGCATGTAGCCATTGGCGCTGGTCATCATGGTGATCGCAAACAGCACGAAGTTCAGGCCCAGCGTGCCCACGATAAACACGGCCACCAGCACCACCATGATGTCGGGCCGGAACCGGACATAACGCAGCGCCTCACGGATGCGCCCCCTTGCCTGCGGCCGCGCGGGTCAGCTGGCGCAGTGACGCGGACGGGATCTTCCAGAGGCTCAGCAGCAATGCCACGAAGGTGAACGTGTTGATCAGGAACACCCAGCCGGGTCCCACGGCCACCGTAAGTACTCCCGCGACGGCGGGCCTGATCATCCGGGCGACGTTGAAGGACGCACTGTTCAGCGGCACGGCGTTGGGCAGGTAATCGTCGCGGACAAGCTCGGAGACGAACGTCTGCCGGACCGGGGCGTCCAGGGCCGAGACCATCCCCAGCAGCAGGGCGAAGGCGTACACCTGCCAGAGTTGGCCCGCGCCGAGTACCACCAGGATGCCCAGCCCTGTGCTCAGCAGCGCCATCAGGGACTGGGTGAACACCAGCAACTGCCGCCGGTTGTAGCGGTCCGCAACGAGCCCGGCCACGGGCGCGAGGAACAGCTGTGGCCCCAGCTGCAGGGCCATGGTGATGCCCATGGCCCCCGCATCGTGGTCAGTCAGGTGGTCGAACACCAGCCAGTCCTGGGCCGTCCGCTGCATCCAGGTTCCGATGTTGGAAACCAGTGCACCGATGAACCAGATCCGGTAGTTCGGGACGTACAGGGATTTGAAGGTGGACATCAGTGCCGGCCTTCGTGATGCTCAACCCTGCGCAAGGCCAACTGCCTAGTCGGCCTCGCGGTCGGGTTCGTGCTCCTCGCCGTCCGGCTCAGCAGCAGCCTGCGCCTCGTCGTCCGGTTCCGCATCTTCGGTGGGCTCGTCGCCCGGCTCCTCGGCGCCCGGGACTGCAGCTTCGGGTTCCCCAGTTTCCTGGGCATCCTCAGGGCGGACGCGCTCTGCCCACGGAACCCATTCGGGCGCCAGGACGGAATCCTCGGACGGCAGCAGGCCCAATTCGTTGACCGTGACCACCTTGGAACGGGAGTTGCGGGTCAGCACCGCGTACCACTGCCAGCCAAGGTAGCCCGGCAGCCGGGATTCAAACAGGTGCGTGACCAGGCGGTCGCCTTCGCTCTTGGCCGCCACGTGCTCGCCGATGTCCGACGCCGACGTGATGCCTTCTATGGCGCTGCGGGCCACATCCACGGCGGAGGCAAGGAAGGCGTCCGGCTTGCCGGTCCGCCATACCGGCACGCTGGCGCGCCGCTTCGATTCGGTTTTGGCCTGCGGCTGTTCAGCTTCCGGGTTCATCAGGAGGCCTAAACGTCCAACTCGTCGGCAACCTTACGCAGGGCGGCGGCGATGGCCTTGCCCTTATTGCCTTCCGGGTACTTGCCTTTGGAAAGGGTTCCGGACAGGTTGTCCAAAACAGTCACCAGGTCCTGGACCAGCGGCGCAAGGTCCTTCGCGCTGGGCCGTTTGGCCTTGGCGATGGACGGCGTCTTGTCCAGCACACGCAGGCCCAGGGCCTGGGCACCCTTGCGGCCGTCAGCCACACCAAACTCGACGCGGGTGCCGGCCTTCAGCTCGGTTACGCCCTCAGGCAACGACGATTTGGGCAGGAAGACTTCCTGGCCATCTTCGCCCGCGAGGAAGCCGAAGCCTTTTTCCTTGTCATACCACTTGACCTTGCCGGTAGGCACGTAATCAACCTTCTTCGTTCTGCGTCTTGAGACACGGCCAGCCGTCACCGCATCCGCATTGTTGTGCGGGTCCAGGGTATGACGGCTAAAGACCGCGTTGGTCTGTATCCCTCAAGGTTATCCTGCCCGGTGCCGTAATCCTGCTTTCGATACCTCTTCCCGGCGCCACCCTGCACTCATTCCCGGACTGTCAGACCGGGCTGTTAGCGTTACGTCCATGACACCCTCGCGTTACCGGCGTCCCCTGACGATCTTCGCCGCAGTTATTGCCGTGCTTTCGCTGGTGGCGGTGGCTGCCGTTATGGCGTTCGCCTTCGCCGGTTCAGTTGCTCCTGCCTGGGTCACCTACACCGCCCTGTACGGCCTGCCGCTGGCGTTCCTCCTGATGCTGTTCCTTGTTCTGGACAGTGTGGCCGGGCGCCGCCGGGCAGGAAAACCGGGCGGGCGGTAACGTTGGACTGATGTCCCTTATTCGCGCGCTCAGCAAGGACCTGGAGGCCCGCAGCGACGACTCGTTGCGGGCGCTCTTCGACGCGCGGCCGGACCTTATCTCACCCGCCGTACCCGACTTCGCCGCCCTCGCGGCCCGGGCCAGCGGGCGCGTGAGCGTCCAGCGCGCCCTGGAGCGCCTCAACCGGCCACAGATGCAGGTCCTGGAAACCCTCCACCTGTGCACCAACACGGATACCGAGCACAGCGCCTCCGCCGCAGGGTTGCGCAAACTCATTTCGGGTTCCACGGTTGCCGCTGTGGAACGGATCCTGGCGTCCCTGCAGGAACTCGCGCTGGTACACCGCGCCGAACCCCCGCACGGAACGCCCGCCATCGGCAACAGGCAGCGCTTCTACCTTCCTGTTGGCAGCCTCAAGGACGTGGTGGGAATCTATCCGGCAGGGCTTGGCCGCAGCTATACGGAGCTGGTGCGCCTCCAGCCGGCGTTCGCGCAGCGGGCGGTCCAGCTCGTTTCCGAACTTCACCGCAGCGGCGCAGCCATCCATGGAGCCACAACGCCCATGGAAGCGGCGCTGGCCCTGCAGCACTGGACGTCCTCTCCGGATGCCCTGCAGGACCTTTTGGCCACGGCTCCGGAACGGACGGCGGCCCTGCTCGCCCGGTTCAGGAACTGGGCCATGGGGGCCGTTCCCCAGGCGCAACGAAAGGCGTCCATCACCACCGAGGGATCCGACGTCGGGCCCATCGATTGGCTCCTGGCGCGGGGCCTGCTGGTGCCGCTGGACGCCGCCCATGTGGAACTGCCCCACAGCGTAGGGCTCTCGCTGCGGGGCGGCGCCGTCATCGACGACTTCAGGCTGTCGCCGCCGGTCCCGGAACTCGGCCGGACCAGTGCCGCGTTGCGGCGCAATGCTGCCCTGGGCGCCATCAGCGAGACACTGCGGCTGGTCAGTGAAGTACTTCATGCTGTGCGCGAACAGCCCCTGGCCACACTTCGCAGCGGCGGCGTCGGTGTCCGGGAGATGAGACGGCTGGCCGAGATGCTCCGGATCGACCAGCCCCGGGCCGGGCTGCTCCTGGAGCTCTGCGGGCTTGCAGGGCTGATCCGCCTGGATGTGGACTCATCATCCTGGATCCAGCCGCCGGAGCTGGAGTGGCTTATCCTGCCCAGGCAGGAACAGTGGCTGTGGCTCGTCAACGCCTGGCTGGCCAGCGAGCGCGTACCGTCCATGGTGGGGCAGCCGATCAACGGAACCCCGGGAGCGGCAGGGCACCGGGCTGCTTCCGGGAGCACCATCATCGCGTTGTCAGCCGAAGCGCAACGGCCCGACGCCCCCGTGGTCCGCAAACGGATCCTGGAGATCCTGAACGAACTCACCCGTGAAGCAGCAGCCCCTGACGGAACTGCGCCGGTCCTGGACGCACCAGCGGTACTCCAGCGTGCAGAATGGGCTCAGCCGCGAATGGCCCGGCGGTTTAGCTCCCTGATCCGCGGAGTTCTGGCCGAAGCCGAGATACTCGGACTGCTGGGCTCCGGGGCCTTGAGCCAATTGGGAAGCGCCATCGCGGACGACGATCCCGAGGCCGCCCTCTCCATACTGGGCGAGCACCTGCCCGCGGAATTGAACCACGTGCTGCTCCAGGCGGACCTCACCGCCGTTGCCCCCGGCTACCTCGCCCCGGCACTGACCGAGAAACTGCTGCTGATGGCCGATGCCGAAGGCCAGGGGCCGGCCACCATCTACCGTTTCTCGCCTGACTCCATCCGGCGTGCGCTGGATGCCGGCCACGACGCCTCCACCGTGCTGGAGTTCCTGAGGGAGCACTCGGCCACTGCTGTACCCCAGCCACTGCAGTACCTCGTGGAAGATACGGCTGCCCGGCACGGCCGGCTGCGGGTGGGTGCAGCGGCCAGTTTCGTCCAGAGCGAGGATGAGGCTGCACTGCTGGAGCTGTTGGCCGGGCCTAAGACGGAGGGGCTGGGGCTGGTACGGATTGCACCCACGGTGCTCATCTCTTCGGCGCCGCCGCGGGAAACAGCGCAGGTTCTCCGGAGCCTGGGCCTGTCCCCGTCCTTTGACGATTCGGAGCCGCCGGTGCTCCGGCTCCGGCACGTTCCGGCACCCCACACCCCGTCCCGCCCCATCTACACTGCCCCGCGGACAGCTCCGCCGGCGGAGGAAGTGCGAGCACAGCTGGATGTGCTGCGCCACCGTCCTGCCGCCGTCGGGACTCATCACGGCGCGGACGCAAAACCCACCGGTGAGGCAGCCACGCAGCTTGGCCTGGAGGCGCTGCAGCGGGCCATCCGGCTCAAGCAGCGAATCAGCATGAACGTAGTGGACGGCCTGGGGAATGCCAACCTGGAAATTGTTGTTCCCTTGTCAGTAAGCGGCGGAAGGGTGCGGGTCTTCGACCCCGCGAAGGACACCGAACGGGTGCTGTCCATCCATCGCATCATTGACATTGAGGCAGCAGAGGAACTGCGCCAGTGAAGGACTCCCCCGCGTGAACGACGGCCCCTTGATAGTCCAGAGCGATAAGACCATCCTGCTCGAGGTTGATCATGAGCTCGCCACCGAAGCCCGGCATGCCATCGCACCGTTCGCAGAGCTGGAACGCGCTCCTGAGCACGTCCACAGCTACAGGTTGACTCCCTTGGGCTTGTGGAATGCCCGTGCGGCCGGCCTGGACGCCGAGAAGGTCCTCGACACCCTGCTGAAGTATTCCCGGTTCCCCGTGCCGCATTCGCTGCTGATCGACGTCGAGGAAACCATGTCCAGATACGGCCGGCTGCGTCTGGAAAAGGACCCGCAGCACGGACTGGTCATGCGGACTGACGATTACCCGGTCCTCGAGGAAGTGATTCGGTCCAAAAAGATCCAGCCGCTGCTGGGACCACGCATCGACGGCGAAACTGTGGTGGTGCACGCCTCCCAGCGTGGACAGCTTAAGCAGCTCCTGCTCAAGATCGGATGGCCGGCAGAGGACCTGGCCGGCTACGTGGACGGCACCCCGCACCTGATCGCGCTGAATGAGGACGGCTGGAAACTGCGGCCTTACCAGCAGATGGCCAGTGACAACTTCTGGGCAGGAGGCAGCGGGGTTGTGGTGCTGCCTTGCGGGGCGGGCAAAACCCTGGTGGGTGCCGCTGCCATGGCCACCGGTTCCACCACCACGCTGATCCTGGTAACCAACACGGTGGCTGCCCGGCAATGGAAGGACGAGTTGCTCAAGCGCACGTCCCTCACTGAGGACGAGATTGGCGAGTACTCGGGGGCTGTGAAGGAAGTACGGCCGGTGACCATTGCCACGTACCAGGTCCTCACCACCAAGCGCGGCGGCCTGTATCCGCACCTTGAACTGGTGGATGGGCATGACTGGGGCCTGATCATTTACGACGAAGTTCATCTGCTGCCTGCGCCGATCTTCCGGATGACCGCGGACCTGCAGGCCAGGCGCCGCCTTGGCCTGACAGCAACCCTGGTGCGGGAAGACGGTCGGGAGGGCGAGGTGTTCAGCCTGATTGGACCCAAGCGCTACGACGCGCCATGGAAGGACATCGAGTCCCAGGGCTACATTGCCCCGGCTGACTGCGTGGAGGTCCGGGTGGACCTGCCGCGGGACGAGCGGGTTGCCTACGCGATGGCGGACGATGCGGACAAGTATCGGCTTTGTGCCACCTCCGAGTCCAAAACGCAGGTGGTGGGACAGCTCGTGGCCCGGCACAGCGGGGAGCAGCTGCTGGTCATCGGCCAGTACATCGACCAGCTGGACGACCTCGGCGAGCGCCTCGGGGCGCCGGTCATCAAGGGCGACACGTCCGTTAAAGTACGCCAAAGGCTTTTTGATGCCTTCCGTGCCGGGGAGATCCAGACGCTCGTGGTCTCGAAGGTTGCCAACTTTTCCATCGACCTTCCCGAGGCCTCGGTGGCGATCCAGGTTTCCGGTTCCTTCGGGTCGCGGCAGGAAGAAGCACAACGGCTGGGCAGGCTGCTGCGGCCCAAGAAGGACGGCCGGGCGGCCCGGTTCTACTCGCTGGTGGCCCGGGACACCCTGGACCAGGACTTCGCCGCCAAGCGCCAGCGGTTCCTTGCCGAGCAGGGTTACGCCTACCGCATCATGGATGCGAAGGACGTGGAAACGGCGGAGTAGCGAGTACGCCTCCGCTCAGGTGACCCCCCTTGAGCTGTCGCGCTCCATACGCCCCGACCGCGGATCAAACTGCGGACGTTCATAAGCCAGTTCGCCACCGCTGCGGCCGCCGTAGGGACGGCCGTGATCGGCGAACTCTTCCCGGAAGAAGGCGAGGCACCACTGCCCCATCTGTAGCCTGGCACCCGTGCGGAGTACTGAAGGGCCGTTGCTGGCGACGCTGCCGCTGACCGCTCCATGGGGGACCAGCACGTACTCGTCCTGTTCATCGTGCCGTATCTCGGCGTGCAGTCCGTCCAGCCCCTCGAGCAGGATGTCGGAGCCGGGGTCGCTTCCGATCGTGGTGATCTCCTCTGCCAGTGTGACCTCCCGGGGGATCTGGCCCGTCCAGACGGCTGCGTCCTGGACGAAGATTAGCCGCGGGCGGCCGCTGCCCCGGATGTAGTGGGTGGTGGTGATCCGGCGGTTGATCTTTCGCCGGACCGTGGGCAGCAAGGGCAAGGGGGTCGACGGCGGCAGGAGCTGGGCGGCAGCGGGCTTGCGCCGGCCCGGCCGGATAAGCGGTACCAGCGCCCCCAGTTTCCCCAGTTTGATGTACGGCGAACGTGTGACGAGCCGTTGCGAGGCTGGACTGTCCACGGCTCCAAGGCTGATGATGCTTCCATCCGGTCCGGAGAGCGTGACGCTAATTCCCTTGCCGGCGAGCATCTCAGCCAACGGTTTGACCTCGACCAACGACGGCACGCGGCCGCTTCCCAGGGGTGCAAGGCTGTCCAGTGCCACCTTGACGTCCGTGCCCGAGGACACGGCACTCCCCTTCGTTACCGAGCCCGACTCATCCGTATAGGAGAAGGACAGGTCAACGTCCAGGCGGAACTCAGACATGTCCGTCAGCTGCGGTTCAGATCGGAACCGGCAGCATCCTTGTCGCTGGTCGTTACGCGCAAGCTGCCGTTCAGTTTCCAGGTGGCACGGGGAGCATCAGGGCCGATGTCCCGGGGCACCTCGACAGTCATATCCACGAACTGGTAGTTGATAGCAGCGCCTTTGCCCGTGAGATAGGACCACATTTCCTCTGCCAGGTCTGCCCAGTCGCGGATGCTTCGGTCGTTGGCAGCGGAGTTTTCGGAAGCACTCAAATCGGTCATGATGTCAGTCCCCTTCTTTGGGCCGGAAATCTTTGGAGAACACGGTGGGGCAGCCAAACGCGGGGCGCCTGGGCACCGGGGCCGCCCCTTCAATCAATGAATCCAAGGATGGGAACGGGCCCGGCTCCACCACTGTATTCCCGCCTCGGGCCGGGCGGAAGATGTGCAGCTGGGTACGTTCTCGCTTTAGGTTCGGTTCCCGTCAGGCAAACTGGAGGCATGCGAAGCAAAGCCAACCCCGTGGTCCCCCGGCCCGGGCAGGAGTCCGTGTGGGATTACCCGCGTCCCCCTCGTGTCGAACCGAGTACCGAACGCATAAGGATTGTGCTGGGCGGAGAGCTGATCCTGGACACCGTGGATTCGCTCAGGGTCCTGGAGACCAGCCATCCCCCGGTCTATTACCTGCCCCGGGCAGCGTTCGGCCCGGGAGCACTGGAGCCGGCCCAGGGAAGCAGCTTCTGCGAGTTCAAGGGCCCGGCGCAGTACCTCACCGTCCGCGGAGGCGGGGTGGTGGCCGAGGCCGCCGCATGGTTCTATCCGGAACCTGCACAGGGCTACGAGGCCCTCACTGACCGTGTTGCGGTCTACCCCGGCAGGATGGACTACTGCGAAGTTGCCGGCGAGCGGGTCCGCCCGCAGGCCGGCGGCTTCTACGGCGGTTGGATCACTGACCGCGTAACGGGTCCCTTCAAAGGTGAACCCGGAACATCGGGGTGGTAAGGCGGCTTTGTCCCACCTCACTTACAACAAACATCCAGACAACTCCCAGATTCCGGGAGCATGATGGGAACATGAACAAGAACGGCCCTGAGGCGAAGCTCCTGGTAGTGGATGATGAACCCAACATCCGGGAGCTGCTTTCCACATCCCTGCGGTTCGCCGGATTCGACGTCGTCTCCGCAGCCAACGGACGCGACGCCCTTGCCGCTGCCGAGCTGCACGCACCGGACCTTGCCGTCCTGGACGTTATGCTCCCGGATATGGACGGGTTCACCGTCACCCGCCGCCTCAGGGCTTCCGGCAAGCACTTCCCCGTCCTGTTCCTGACAGCCAAGGACGATACGGAGGACAAGGTCACGGGCCTCACCGTCGGCGGGGACGACTACGTCACCAAACCTTTCAGCCTCGACGAGGTAGTTGCCCGCATCCGCGCCGTCCTGCGCCGGACGCAGCCCCTGCTGGACGACGACGCGGTTATCCGCGTCGATGACTTGGAGCTCGACGACGACGCCCACGAAGTGCGGCGCGGGGGCACCGTCATCGAACTGTCCCCCACGGAGTTCAAGCTGCTCCGCTACCTCATGCTCAACCCCAACCGGGTGCTGTCCAAGTCACAGATCCTGGACCATGTGTGGGAGTACAACTTCAACGGCGATGCCTCCATCGTGGAGTCTTACATCTCCTATCTGCGCCGGAAAGTGGACATTGACCCTGAGGCTCCTGCCCTGATCCAAACCAAGCGGGGCGTGGGTTACGTGCTCCGGACGGCAGAAAAGCGCTGACCTTGCTGCAGCGGTGGAAGTCGTCCTCACTCAGGACACAACTGGTGGCCATGATCATGGCACTGCTCATCGTTGCCCTGACAGTCACCGGTGCAGGCACGCTTGCCTTGCTCCGCAGCTACCTTCAGGCCCAGGTGGACGACAAGCTGTACGCAGCCGTGGACCTCGCAAAGGAGCAGCAGTCGTTTACGCCGCTGCAGGCACGCAACCCCATGGTCCCCACCGACTATTCGCTGATTCTCTTTGTTCCGGGACAAAAGCCGTATCCGTTCGGCGGCGACCCTGACGACGGCGGCCCGGACATCCCTTCCATCACCGTGGAGCAGGCCCGGGACCGTGGCGCGGTTCCCTACCAGGTCCGCGGCGATGACGGCCAGAACTGGCGGGTAGTAGCGGTCCCTGTGCAGACGGAGGAATCCGAAGCAGTGGTGGTCATCGGGCTGCCGCTCCAAAGTGTGGATGATGTGCTGAAGCATGCCAGCCTGGTGGTTACCGGAGTGGGCCTGCTGACGCTCCTGCTGGCGTCCATGATTGCAAGCTGGACTGTCTCGCGCTCCTTCCGGCCGCTTGCACGGGTGGAAAAGACCGCCGCCGCCATTGCTGCCGGCGATCTTTCCCGCCGCGTGGACGTGGAAAATCCCGGTACCGAACTGGGCCGCCTCAGCAGCTCCCTGAACGCCATGCTCGCCCACATCGAAACGGCCTTTTCAGCACGCACGGCGTCTGAGGCGAGGATGCGCCGGTTCGCAGCCGATGCATCCCATGAACTGAGGACCCCGCTGGTGACCATCCGCGGTTTCTCTGAGCTGTACCGGCACGGCGCCCTGGCCACGGACGAGGACGTGGCCACTGCCATGGGCAGGATCGAGAGCGAAGCCAAGCGCATGGGCTCCATGGTGGAGGACCTGCTGCTGCTGGCCCGCCTGGATGAGCAACGGCCGTTGCAGCAAAAGCCCGTGGACCTCCAGCTGATCGCCCACGACGCGGTGGTGGACACGCAGGCCAGCGCCCGCTCACGGGTGATATCGCTCACCGGGCTCGACGGCGGCCCGGCAGCCCCGGCGCCCTTGCTGGGCGACGAAGCCAAACTTCGCCAGGTGGTGGGCAACCTCGTAGGCAATGCGCTGCGCTATACCCCCGAGGACAGCCCCATCGAGCTGGCTGTGGGTGTCCGGGCCACAGAGGGCGGGCAGGTCAGGTCAGTCATCGAAGTCCGGGACCACGGGCCCGGGATCTCCGAGGAAGACGCTTCCAAGGTTTTCGAACGCTTCTACCGGGCGGATACCTCCCGTACAAGGGAGACGGGAGGCAGCGGGCTGGGGCTGGCCATTGTCGCCGCGATCGTGGGCTCCCACGGCGGTTCGGTCCGGGTTGAAAATACCGACGGCGGGGGCGCAACTCTGGTGGCCACGCTCCCGCACCGCGATGATGCACCGGAGAAGGAAGCAGCGGACGGCGAGGAAGCAGAAAGCCTGGGCTCGTTTCCAAGGCCCGCCGGCAGTGACCCCCGGGGCAGCGACGGCAGGGTTATCCACATATAGCGTGCCGGTGATGGCAGCGGCGCATCCGCTTTCCTAGGCTCGAGGCAGTAGCCCGGACAGCCCGGGCGCGGGAGCAGAAGCTGCCCGTTCCAGCGAAAGGCCCTGCCATGAGCATCATTTCCGTCGACACCGAACTGCTCCAGCTCAAGTCCGCCAACGTCCAGGCAACCGTGGACCGGATCAGCGCTGATGTCCAGGCCATGAAGCGCGGGCTTGACGAGCTTCAGGGCTCTTGGCGGGGCTCCGCTGCCACCAACTTCCAGGCACTCATCACGGAGTGGACCATTACCCAAGGAAGGGTGGAGGCGTCTCTGGCCTCAATCAACATGGCCCTCGCTTCGGCTGCGGCCACGTATGCGCAGGCGGAGCAGGGGAACACGCAAAGGTTCAGCTGATCTTGCCCTGTTTGCAGTCCTAGGCTTCCGGGGTGCCTTGATGGAACCGCAGTCGCCAGCGGCCGCCGTCCAGCACCCACAGTGAGCTCCTGAGAGTCGTGCCGGAGCGTGCGTAGCTCCGGTACGTCAGCAGGACAGCGCTTGTGCCGATAGGGTCCGCGCCGAGGATCTCGATGTCGGTCCGCTCGCCCGGGTCTTCTTCGAGTGCCATCATCGTGGCGTCCCGCGTCCAGACCCTGCCCGAGCTGCCGATTTCCAGAAAGTCAGGGTGCAGGAGGACAGCCGTCCTGCCGATGTCGCCGCGCACCAGGGGTCCGAGCAGTTCACGCTCCAGCTCTTCCACGAGTGCTTCGGGCGGCGCTGTTGCCGCCTGGCCTGCGGCCCCGGCCAGGTCAAACGCGCCGTCCAGCTGGGCGAAATCGAGCTGGGAAAATTCCTCTTGACGGAAGTCCTCTTGCGGAAGTCCCTTCTGGGCCGACTCCTCCTGAGAAACGGCCTGGTGGCCAACGTTCTGCTGCGCGGCATCCTGTTGCGTGATGTCCTGCTGGCTGAAGAGGTCGGGTTCGCCGAAGGCGGCTGCTGGGGTTGCACCGCCGGCAAGGGCTTTACCGGTTGTCGGAATTCCGGCAGCCTGCTTCCCTGAAGCTGCTGCCTGGTGGGCCCCGGGAAACCCCGGTCCTGACCGTGCCGCAACCCCCTGTTGGTAGGCGGTCGCAGCGGCCCGTGCCCGCTCATCCGCGGCTTCGTTCAGGTCATGCCCGGCGTGCCCCTTGACCCACTCGAACCTGTACTTCCGCCCGGCGAGCTCCCTGTCAAGCTCCTTGAGCAGATCGACGTTCAGCACCGGCTTGCCGTCTGCCTTCCGCCAACCTTTGCGCTTCCACCCCGGCATCCATTTGGTGATCGAGTTGATGACGTACTGGCTGTCGCAGAGGATGTACAGGTCCTCGTGGCGGAGGTGCGCGGTGGCCCGCAGCAAATCCAGGACAGCCATCAGCTCGCCCTGGTTGTTGGTGCCGTGCGGCCATCCGCCGGCCCGCCAGCAATCGTCATTCACGTACCAGGCCCAACCGGCCGGACCGGGGTTTCCCAAAGCCGAACCGTCGGCCGCTGCAGTAATCGTCACCGGTCCATCCTGCCAGAAGCCAGTGACTATGCGGTGATGCGGACTCAGCGACCCGTAGAGCGGCTGCAGCATGACGAACGGAGTCAACAGCATAAACGTTTGAGGGCGCAGCAGGAAAGCGTTTACCAAATTCTCTTGACGCAGGCATCAAAGCACCGGCACAATCGGATGGCATACGAGAAAACGCTTTCTCATTCCAACCTATGGCGTAGATGCCTGCGGGAAAGCCTTGAGCAAGCGGACTCATCAGAACAAGGAAGGCACATCAATGACGATTTCAACCGTTAGCCGGAGGAAATTCCAGCTCGGCGCGGCAGCCCTTGCGCTCTCCCTCCTCGCAACCGGCTGTGGCGCGTCCACCAGCTCCAGCAGCAACGAGGAAGTAACCCTGCGGTTTGCCTGGTGGGGCAACGAGTATCTCAACGCACAAACCGAGAAGGTCATCGACGCTTTCGAAGCGGAGCATCCAAACATCAAGATCGAATCCGAACCCGGCGAATGGGCCAGTTACTGGGACAAGCTCGCCACCAAGACAGCAGCCAATGACGCCCCTGACGTCATCCAGATGGACCAGAAGTACATTGCCGAATACGGCGGACGCGGCGCCCTGCTGGATCTGTCCAAGCAGGACGGCATTGATACCTCCAAGCTGGACAAGGAAGCCTTGGCCTCGGGCCAGTATGACGATGCCCAGTACGGCCTGAGCACGGGCCAGAACGCCTACGTCATCATGGCGAACACGAAAGTTTTCGAGGCTGCCAATGTGCCCCTGCCTGACGACACCAAGTGGACCTGGGACGAGTTCATTGCGACGGCCGCCAAGATCAGCGCCGCCGGGGACGGAAAAAACTACGGTGCGGCCTACGGCAGCAATGAGGCGGACCTGATCATCTGGCTGCGCCAGCACGGTGAGAACCTCTACGCCGAGGACGGCAAGCTGGACTTCGACACCGCAACGGCTGCCTCCTTCTGGGAGCGCCTGAAGGAACAGCGCGACGCAAAGGCAAGCCCGCCGGCGACGGTGGCCACGGAGGACTCCGGTGCCGGCCTTGAGGAAAGCCTCTTCGGAACCAACAGAGTGGGCATGGCCTGGTGGTGGACAAACCAGCTCGGCTCCCTGGAAGCCACCACCGACAGCAGCATCAAAATGCTCCGGGCACCCAGCAAGGACGGCTCGCCGGCAAGTAACGGCATGTACTACAAGCCCACCATGTTCTGGTCCGCTTCTTCACGGACCAAGCATCCCGAAGCCACGGCCACCTTCATCAACTACCTGGCCAACAGCCCGGATGCCGGAGCCATCCTTATGACCGACCGGGGCGTGCCCACCAACCCGGAGATCGTAGCGGGCATCACGCCCTCCCTGAAGCCTGCCGACACCACCGTGGTGGGCTTCCTGAAGGACATCGCCCCGGACATCAAGGAAGCGCCGCCCGTTCCCCCGGTTGGCGCAGGCAGCGTGCAGAACGTGATCAAGCGGTACACCGACGAGGTCCTCTACGACCGCCTCACACCGCAGGCGGCTGCCGAAGCATTCAAGAAGGAAGTTGAAGGAATGCTGGCCGGCGCCCGGAAGTAGCACTTTCCGGCAGAAACCCCGAAACACGCAAAAGCGGCCCCCTCAAACGAGGGGGCCGCTTTTGCGTGTGTACGTGCGGGACAGACCCGGCGGGAAGGCTAGAAGCCGCCCATGCCGCCCATGTCGTCGCCGCCGCCAACCGGAGCAGCATTCTTCTCCGGCTTGTCGGCCACAACTGCCTCGGTGGTGAGGAACAGGCCGGCAATGGAAGCCGCGTTCTGCAGGGCAGAGCGGGTTACCTTGACGGGGTCGTTGATGCCGGCAGCCAGCAGGTCGACATATTCGCCGGTTGCTGCGTTCAGGCCGTGGCCTGCAGGCAGGCCGCGGACCTTGTCGACAACAACGCCAGGCTCGAGGCCGGCGTTGAAAGCGATCTGCTTCAGCGGGGCGTCGATGGCAACGCGGACGATGTTCGCACCGGTTGCTTCGTCACCTGTCAGGTTCAGGTTCGCGAACGCCTTGGCGCCGGCCTGGATCAGTGCAACGCCGCCACCGGCGACGATGCCTTCTTCAACGGCAGCCTTCGCGTTGCGGACAGCGTCCTCAATGCGGTGCTTGCGTTCCTTGAGCTCAACCTCGGTTGCGGCACCGGCCTTGATGACTGCAACGCCGCCGGCCAGCTTGGCCAGGCGTTCCTGCAGCTTCTCGCGG
>JBKJVX010000049.1:0-8846 GCA_046717065.1 Arthrobacter sp.
CCATCTCGCTCGTCGCGTTCTCGCTCCTGCTCTCCTTCGGCGTCGGCCTGGTCGGCGGCGGCATCCAGCACTTCGAACAGTTCCCCGAGCGCAGCGCCTGGATGACTCCGATCGGCCTGCTGATGTCCTACGTCGCGTTCGTCGCCAAGGACGCCAAGGGCGGCCTGCGCCACCTGGTCAGCCCGTTTGCCGCAGGGGTCGTGTTGGTCGCCGGGTTGACGTGGTTCGGCATGTCCGCCCTGGGAAGCACCCTCGACTCCGAGAGCCACAGCCACGACTCCACGCCGGCACCTTCGCAGGCACCCGCGGAGGCTCCGACCAGCGAAGACCGCACCCGCGACAAGCCGACGGACGCCCCCGCAGCGCCCGCACCCGACACCCCCACGTCGCACAGCCACTAACCCGAAGCCCGGCATGCTCAACCGCACATTCGTGCGCTCCTATTCCGGGTAGGGATCTGTCCCGGCAATGTGGGATCGGGCCGGTCCCGCGGCGGCGTAAAGGGAGTTGAGTTGGCGGTAGAGGATTCGGGCGATGTAGCGCTTGAGGGATCTGCGGATTTCGCGGTAGCTACGGCCTTCTTGGGTGCGTTTGGCGACGTAGTCCCGGGTTCCGGGGTGGTGGACCATCCGGGTCATAGCATCGATTCCAACCCGAGTCGCATCTGCAGCTACATCTGAGCGCTACCGCAACCACTGCCACGGTGCCGTGCGGCAGTTACGTTCAGTGGTCCGCCCGCCGAAGGACGTCGCCCGTTCACCGATCAGGACCACTATTTGCGCAAGCGCTTCCGCTCATAATGATCTTATTTATAGCTTGCCCCGGATGGCTCCTTGGCAGGGCTACGCAAGCGCTTGCTTTCCAGGGTTGGATGCCCGTAGATTTGTTTACTGTGAGCGTAAGGATCGAAGAGGTTGCCGAGCGGGCCGGGGTCGCCGTATCGACGGTGTCCCGGGCGTTGCGGGATCTCCCGGGTGTCTCGACAGGCACCCGCCAGCGGATTAAGCACATCGCCGGTGAAGTCGGTTACGTCGCCTCCCCCAGCGCATCCCGTCTGGCCTCTGGGGTTACGGGTACCGTGGCGGTCGTCGTTCCTGATGCCACGAAGTGGTTTTTCGGGCAGATCATCGCCGGAGCGGGCGCGGCCCTGCGCGCCGCGGGTCAGGATGTGCTGCTGTATGAACTGGGAGACGAGGAAGGCCGCCGCCGCTTTTTCGGCGAGCAGCGTCTACATGGCCGCGCCGATGCCGTGCTTATCCTTTCCCTTCGGCTGACCGAGGCTGAAACCCGCAACCTCCGGGACCTTAGTGTTCCTGTAGTCCTGCTGGGCCGGCGGTCGGAGTTCTTCGGCAGCGTCTCTGTCGATGACCGGGCTGCCGCCCGGACTGCGGTGCGGCACCTGATCAATCTGGGTCACCGCCGGATCGGGATGATCGGTATCAACGATGAGGCGGAAGTCACCGCCGGAAGCGCGGTTCCGCCCTCCCGGGCCGCCGGCTACCGGCAATCCCTGCTCGCGGCCGGAATCCCCGCGGAGGAAGAACTGCAGCAGTTCGACGTGAATTCGGTCTCCGGCGGCGCGGCCGCCATGACGCGACTGCTGTCGGCCCCCGTTCTGCCGACGGCGGTGTTCGCCGCCTCCGATGAGATCGCCTTCGGCGCCCTCAGCGTAGTCCGTGCCGCAGGCATGAGCGTCCCCGGGGACATCTCCTTCGTAGGCTTCGACAACCATGACCTTTCCGGCGTAATGGACCTGACCACCATTGACCAGGACGTCCGCGGCCAGGGCATGGCAGCGGCCGAACTGCTGATCGACGCACTGCGCACCGGCACCCCGGCCGGGGCTGTCCCGCCCGTACGGATCATTGGTACCCATCTGGTGCTCCGGCACAGTTCGGCCCCGCCGCAGAACAGCCGGGGCCCATCCGGCGACATTGCACATCCCGACAAAGAAGAGGACTAATGGAGTACCGCAAACTTGGATCATCCGGCATGTACATCAGCGAAATCGCGTACGGCAACTGGGTCACCCACGGTGAACAGATCGACCAGGACGCGGCGACCGCCTGCGTCCGCAAGGCACTCGATCTTGGCATCACCACCTTCGACACTGCCGATGCCTACGCCGGCACCCGCGCCGAAACCGCGCTGGGCGAGGCGCTACGGGGCACGCGCCGCGAGAGCCTGGAAATCTTCACCAAGGTCTACTTCCCCACAGGAGACGGCAAGAATGACCGGGGTCTGTCCCGCAAACACATCATGGAATCGATCAACGGCTCCCTGAAGCGTCTGGACACCGACTACGTGGACCTCTACCAGGCGCACCGCTACGACTACGAAACACCCCTGGAAGAAACCATGCAGGCGTTCGCTGACATCGTGCGCGCCGGCAAGGCCCACTACATCGGCGTTTCGGAGTGGACCGTCGATGAGATTCGTGCCGGCGCCGCCCTCGCCAAGGACCTGGGCATCCAGCTGATTTCCAACCAGCCCCAGTACTCCATGCTGTGGCGGGTCATCGAGGAAGAGGTCGTTCCCACGAGCCTTGAACTCGGCATTAGCCAGATCTGCTGGTCACCACTCGCACAAGGGGTCCTCACCGGTAAATACATTCCCGGACAGGCCGCTCCCGAGGGCTCACGCTTCCGTGACGAGGACGGAAACCTCAAAACCGAACACCACTTCCTGAACGAGGAAATCCTCACCCGCGTCCAGCAGCTCAAACCCCTCGCCAAGGAGGCCGGACTCTCCATGCCCGCCCTGGCCGTTGCTTGGGTGCTGCAGAACAACAACGTCTCCGCAGCGATCGTGGGCGCCTCCCGGCCGGACCAGCTCGAGGACAACGCCAAGGCCGCCGGGGTGAAATTCGACCACGCGATCATGACCCGCATCGACGAACTGCTCGCCCCTGTCGCCGAACGAGACCCATCCAAGGTCGAGTCCTTCAAGGAACGCGCCTAAGCCACCAGCTGGCTGCATAACCCACACACCAAACATTAGACCCCGGCATACGCCAGGCCTGGCACTACTGGAGGGAGCAGCGCCCGGGCCCGGGCGCCTCCTGAGGTGGTATCCGGCACCTTCAACTCCGGGGCCACTGCCACTCCTGCCGTGGTCATCAAGCTACGCGGGGAGTCAGAATGAGCTACACCCAAAACTGACGAACTTGAGCGGTCGGTCCCTTCACGGGGATCTGTTCCTGTCTTAGAATGGGGCTGGCCGTCTTTTGTGCGGCTCTGCTCACGGATTGCCGGGAAACGCTGTTGGGGGCTTTCAAGGCCGCCCCGCATTCAACGCCATGGGCTGGGGCTGGCATCCTAACCGGCTTATCAAGCAAAGAAGCAAGCACATGTTCATTCGTAGATTCATCACGACTTTCCTGACCACCCAGAGCCATGACGAAGAGGGCCGAGACCAGGCGATGGCGATGGATGGCCGGCAGACCCTTGAGGCGCAGTCACGGGCGATCAACGCCCATGACGGCCCTACCTTTGCCAGCTACTATGCAGATGACGCTGTCGTCGTCGATCCCCAGTATCCCGAGCCACTGCGCGGACGCGCCGCGATAGAACAGGACGTGGCGACGTTCCTCAGGGCCTTTCCTGACCTTGAATTCTCTCTGACCAGCATGCTTGTCGACAATCGCCTGGTCGCTGCCGAGGGAAAAATCAGCGGAACCCACAACGGGCCCATCCAGCTCCCTGGCACAGAAGAGATCCCGGCAACGGGCCGGCGGCTGGAATTCCCCATGGCATTCTTCAGCCGCCTGGACGAATCCGGCAAGATCATCGAGGAACGCCGCTACTACGATTTGGCGAGCCAGCAAGAGCAACTCGGCCTGACCTAGATGCACTGGTAGAACCGAGGGAACCGCGGCATACCATGGCCGCTCCATCCGATTTCGCCCCGAGGCCTGGGGGCGGCGATGACAACCTTCCACGCCCAATGAGTTCGACATCACCGGGCAGCGACACCCCTGTCGACGCCAGCAAAATCCCCGGTCACCACTGGCCCGCTTGACCAGCAGCACCGAACTGGAGATCGATGACGAAGGAAGCAGGATTCCGGGCCGGCGGCGGGCTGTCCACGAAGATGCAGGCTAAAGACTGCGCGGGTTTTCGCTGCGGGATGCCGGATGGCTGGGGGCCGCAGATCCCTGCCCGCGGTCTTCACGACGCAGACCTTCAAGCAGCGCTGCCGGCCGCCGGAACGGTTCCAGGAATTTCTCCGGGGATAAAGCCTCGCGCAGCACCACAGGGGTGACGGCGATTGTCAACGAGCTCAGCGCCTCAAAGGGCGCGCGGAAGCAGGCGGCCCCTTACGATCGGGGCGGCAAAAGCTGCTCACGGCAGCAGTCTTCAGCACGATGTTTTGCAGCGAACTCCGTGCACAGTGGAAGGCAACCCGGGGCCGGTCAGCGACCCCGGCAAGTCCGTTCAGGCCTGCCCAGGCGATCCGGGCGGCAGATGCCTGCGGAGAAAGTCCAACACGGCGGGCGCGGCCGGGTCGATGACGTGTCCGCCCGCCACGTGTGCCGTCTCCGCGTTGGGCAGCAGATCCGCCAGGCGCCGGTTGACTGCGTCCGATCACCACCGCCGGGGTTGCGGACAAGACCTCCAGCAGCGTGGCTGCGTCTTGAACGTGATCGGCGAGATCGACGGCGTCCAACAGATCGGGCCCCCGCTGCGATAGAAGCCCCGGCGGTCGTAGATGATGCACCTGTTGTTACGGGCGAGCCGCCCGGCGGCGTCTTCCCACATCAGCGCCTAACTGGGCGTGCCGTGGATGCCTAGGACAGGCACCCCCTCGCCGTGGGCCTCGTAATATAGGCCGACCCCGTTCGCTGTCAAGATGGGCATGGCTTCAGCGTAGGAGCAACAACGGTAGAAACAAGGCGCCGCGCATGTCCTGAATGGTGTGGCCGCCGCCCTCCATTTCCATCCCCGTCAACGCCGCACAAGCCCCCGGGCCTTGAACCCTCAAGGGCCAGAACGCACTTCGTCCTGCGCCTCACCTGACGCCACAAAAACAGGTTGACGGAGTATCCGTTATCGGTGTTTACAAACGCACTAGGGGAGCGCTCCTGAATTGGGGTTTTCACCTGCTAGTGGCCAATAGCGTTGGCTGTCCGCGGTATTTGCAGCGTTCAGTGTTGCAGGATCAGAGTTCAGTGGTATGGCTGCTGGCCCCCGGGTCGTTGGCTTCTATGACGCTTTGGGTGGTCGCCCAGTTAGCCAGGAGTTGCAGCCCGTCGTGTGACGCGGAGCCCGGCTCGGCGGAAAACACCAGCATCTGGAGGGTGCGGTCGGAGGCCAGGTCCAGCCCGAGATAGTTCAGGTCCAGGTCGCCGACGATCGGGTGGTTGATGCTCTTTACGCCGGTGCGGTGTTCGCGGACGTCGTGCGCTCCCCAGAGCTTTCGGAAGAGGTCGCTGCGGGTTGAGAGTTCGCCTACGAGGTCGCTGAGTTGGCGGTCATAGGGCGAGCGGCCCGCTTCGACCCGAAGGAGAGCGACAATCTGTCGGGTGTTGGGTTCCCAGTCCTGGTAGAACGTCTGTGCTTTGGGATCGAGGAACATGAAGCGCGCGGCGTTCACTGGCTGCCGGGAGTCCTCGAACATCTCCGAGAAGAGAGCCCGGCCGAGGATGTTGGTGGCCACCGCGTCCAGCCGGCCGTTCTGCACGAACACCGGGACGGTGGACATCGCGTCGATGGTCTGCTGCAGGGTCGGGTTAATCTGTGTTTTGCGTGCAGGGCGTCGGCGCTGCGGGTGGGCACAGGCATTGGCGGAGCGGATGAGCTCGTAAAGATGCGCGTGCTCGGCCTCGTCCAGTTGGAGGGCGCGGCTGACGCCATCGATCACAGCCTCCGATGCCCCTTTGGCGTTGCCCCGTTCCAGGCGTTTGTAGTACTCCGAGCTCATCCCGGCCAGGAGGGCCACTTCTTCACGCCGAAGGCCAGGAACACGGCGACGCCCGCCGAAGTCAGGCAGGCCCGCTTGCTGCAGGGTCAGCTTGGCCCTGCGCGAGCTGAGGAACTGGCTGAGGTCGTCCTGGTTTTCCATGCAATCGAACGTACTCCACCTGGCACTCGGTAGCGGGGCCCTGTCAGGGAACCTCTAGGTAGGGTCTCGTTAGACCACGCGCTGGCCGGTTGACTTGAAGAATCAACCGCCCCGAACGGGCCGGTTGGGACTTCAGAAAGGGCATCATCATGACCAACGTTTGGTTCATCACCGGAGCCGCCCGCGGCATGGGCGTCGACCTGGCCAAGTCCGCCCTCGACGCCGGCCACCGAGTTGTCGGCACCGCCCGCGACGCTGCCAAAGTCACTGCGGCTCTCGGCGAGCATGAGAACCTGCTGGCCCTGTCGCTGGACGTTACCGATTCGGCGGCCTCGGCTGTCGCCGTCGAGGCGGCCGTTGGACGCTTTGGAAGCATCGACGTTCTCGTCAACAATGCCGGCAACTTCTACGCCGGCTACTTCGAGGAAATCAGTGACAAGCAGTTCCGCAGCCAGATGGAGACAAACTTCTTCGGACCGCTGAACGTCACCCGCGCAATCCTCCCGGTCATGCGCAAGCAGCGCAGCGGCCACGTCATCACCATCACCTCCGCCGCCGGCATCATCGGACAGGAGTTCTGCGCCGCCTACGCCGCATCAAAGTTCGCCCTCGAAGGCTGGATGGAATCCCTCCAGTACGACGTGCAGCCCTACGGGATCAACACCACCATCGTCGAACCCGGCTTCTTCCGCACCGAACTCCTCGTCGAGGGCGCGTCCTCGATCTGGCCGGAGCTGTCCATCGATGACTACGCCGAGCGCACCACCCAGACCATCGCCGCGTGGAAGAGCATGAACGGCCAGCAGGGCGGAGACCCCGCCAAGCTCGGCGCAGCCCTCGTCACCATCGCCGCCCTGGAGACCCCTCCCCTGCGGTTCGTCGCCGGAGCAGACGTTGTCGCCGGCGTCGAGCACAAAGCCCAGCTGCTCCTTGACCAGGTCGATGCCCACCGCGACCTGTCCTCCGCCATGTCCCTCGAAAACGCTTAGGAAATCATGAAGAAATCACTGTCCCTCATCGCCCTCGTCTCTACGGCCGCGATCGCCCTCGCCGGATGCTCGGCACCCGCAGCCGAGAACACCACCCCCGCCACATCCCCGGCAGCGGCAACTGCCCCCGCCACCACGGAGTCTTCGACTCCGGCCGAGGCGTCCACGGACGGAACTCCGATCACCATCACCGCCGGCGATGTGGTCATGACCGCGACCCTCAATGACACCCAGGTCGCCCAGGACTTCGCCGCCACCCTGCCGGTCACGCTGCCGTGGTTCCGGAATGCGGGCATCGAGTACATCACCGAACTCGCCGCACCCATGACGGAAACCGGTCCGTTCTACACGGACGTGCAACCCGGAGACATCGTCTACTACAACCCGCTCGACAGCATCACCATCATCTACGAGGAAACCAGCTCCGTCCCCACCCTCACCAAAATGGGAGAGATCACCTCGGAGCTGAGCGTTTTCGAGAACCTCCCCGACGACGTAGAGATGCGCGTCGAGCTCGGCTAGGTAGGCACCTCACCTTCCCCGGCCATGGCAGGCGGGTCACTGTGCCCCGCCCGCCCGCGCGGTGATCGGCCAGTCTGCAACCCAAAGACCGGCCAAAGGGTGCGGGGCTCAATCGCTACATAGCCGACGGCTGCCACCAGCCGTCATCAAATCGCTTACACACTATCCGGGCACAGAAAAGGATCTAAAGCATGAACACGGATGAACAGGCAACGAACTCGGACCCGAAAATCCGCCGAGCGTTTCGGCGCCGCGATTTCTTTGGCCTAACCGGTGTGGCAGGGGCGGGTCTGGCCGTCTGGACTGCCGGGCCAGCCGCGGCAGCAACCAGCCAGACCACGTCCTCCACCAACCGGCCCACCCAGGGCATGCAGAGCATTCAATTCCAGAACAACGGCATCACCATGGCCGGCAACCTCTACCTCCCCGCCAACTTCAACAGCCGCCGGAAATACCCCACCATCGTCAGCGTTCACCCCGGCGGCGGCGTAAAGGAACAGACGGCCGGCGTGTACGCTCAACAGCTTGCAGACCGGGGCTACGTCACCCTCGCCTTTGACGCCTCCTACCAGGGCGCGAGCGGGGGGCTGCCCCGTTTCCTCGACAATCCGATGAATCGGGTCGGCGACATTTACAGTGCCGCCGACTACCTGACCACCTTGGACTATGTCGACAAGGACCGCATCGGCATCCTCGGCATCTGCGCCGGCGGCGGCGCAACAATCAAGGCCGCCAGCACCGACCGCCGCTTCAAGGCCGTTGCGACCGTCAGCGGAGTAGACGTTGGCGCAGCGACACGCAAGGGATGGGACGGCAAAGCCTCCGAGGCCGACCAGATCGCCACCCTCGAGACGGTCGCCCGGCAGCGCACGGCAGAGGCTGCCGGAGCCGAGCCCGCCTACGGCCCCTACGTTCCCGCCCTGGGAGACACCACCGCGCCCCGGGACCTCCAGGAAGCAGCCGACTACTACCTCACACCCCGGGGAATGCACCCCAACGCCCCCAACCGGATGTTGCTAAGCAGCCTCAGCTACCTAGTGTCCTTCACCGGGTACGACCTCGTCGACACATTCCTGACCCAGCCCCTTCTCGTCGTTGCGGGTAGCGAAGCTGGTTCCCTATGGCACAGCGAAAACCTGCACGCGCGTGCAGCCGGACCCAAGGAACTCGTCATTATCGACAGGGCCACCCACATGGACCTCTACGACGGCGAAGGCCTGAACACAGCAATGAAAAGCCTGGCGCCGTTCTACCGGAAAAACCTCTAAGCCT
>JBKJVX010000050.1:0-2710 GCA_046717065.1 Arthrobacter sp.
GTTCAGGATCCAGTCGCTCCCGTCCTTGACGGCCACCGTTTTCATGCCGGCCGGGTTCGAGCCGAAGTCCGGCTCGGTGAGCCCGAAGCAGCCGATCGCTTTGCCGCTCGCGAGCCGCGGCAGCCAGTGGTCCTTCTGCGCCTCCGACCCGAACGCGAAGATGGGGTACATGACGAGCCCGCCCTGAACGGAAGCCGCCGAACGGATCCCGGAATCCCCCCGCTCGAGTTCCTGCATGATGAGCCCGTAGGCCACGTTGTTCATCCCCGCACAGCCGTACTTTTCCGGGAGATTGGCCCCGAACAGCCCCAGGTCCGCCATTTTCGGCGTGAGATCGTCCGGATAGGTGCCGTTCTCGTAGTGCTTCTCGATGACCGGCAGCACCTCCTGGTCGACGAACTCCCGGACCGTCTGCCGGGCCATCTTCTCCTCCTCGGATAGGAGGGGATCGAGGTCCATGAAATCGAAACCGGAGAACTTGCTGAAGGCCATGAAAA
Source organism: Arthrobacter sp. (assembly GCA_046717065.1). GTDB lineage: Bacteria > Actinomycetota > Actinomycetes > Actinomycetales > Micrococcaceae > Arthrobacter. The sequence goes on from JBKJVX010000050.1 coordinate 498, forward strand.
AACTCCCGGAAGGCGGGATGGAACCCGCGGCCAATGAACTGCTGTGGTAAAAACCGGCTGCCCCGCTGGGGGAAATGTATTGTGTCACATCGACCTCCGCCAGAGGTAATCGATTGTGGCGCAGGGATGGCCGATGTGGTATGGTCGTACATATGAAGACCACCGTACATATTCCGGACAGCCTCCTGTCCCAGGCCCGGAAGATGGCTGCCAGGGAGCGCACCTCGGTCAAGGAGCTGATCATCGAAGGACTGCGCCGCGTATTGAAGGAACGCAATGCACCCGGTGCTGCGTTCCGCCTCCGCAAGGTCACATTCAAGGGGGAAGGGCTTCAGCCCGGTGCGGCCGCCGGATCCTGGGAACGTCTGCGCGACCTGAGCTACGAGGGTCGTGGAGATTGATCGCGGTCGATACGAATGTGCTGGTTCACGCCCACCGGGAGGAATCCCCCTGGCACGATCGGGCGTTCGAGCAGATCAGGAACCTGGCTGAGGGTTCGAGGCCGTGGGCGATCCCGTGGCCTTGCATTCACGAATTCCTTGCAATCGTGACGCATCCGCGGATCTATTCTCCGCCCACGCCCCTGAAAATCGCAATCGACCAGGTGGCCGCCTGGATGGAGTCCCCGTCCATCGTCCTTCTGTCGGAGAACGTCGGCTACTGGGATACCTTCAGGAAGCTTCTCGAGGCCGGGCGCATTGCCGGCCCACAGGTTCATGATGCCCGCATAGCCGCGCTATGTCAGGCTCACGACATCGATGAATTGTGGACGGCCGACCGCGACTTCAGTCGCTTCACGGGCCTGCAGGTTGTCAATCCGCTAATAGAATTAGGGTAGCATTCGAAATCTCAGTGCCTGATCTTCCCCCAGAACTCCTCGAAGTTGAAATCCGGCGTCTGTCCCATGGTGTGGCAGCTCCGGCAGTTTTCCTCGCCGCTCCGGGCCAGTTTCGTATGGAACGGGTCCTTCACGTGGGCGGCGCCGGCGCCGTGGCACGATTCGCAGCCGACGCCCGTGAGGTGGGGCTGGGACGACGCGATGAAGAAGCCGTTCGGCTTCAGAAAGCCGCTGGTGTGGCATTGGAGACAAAGAGGATTCAGGGTGTTGCTGCTCTTCTGGAGCGGTTCCCAGGCGGCTGCATGGCGGCTTGTGGCCCAGACCGCCGCCGCTTCCGGATGGCACGACGCACAGGCGGCCGATCCCACGTAGTCGGGATAGCGTAGATTCTTCTTGCTGGCCTCGGCGCGGATGCGGGTGCGTTCGTCGAGCTCCCCCTGAAAAACCTGCATGAAGCGGACGGCCTCTGGATCGTTCCGCACCTCGGCGGTGAGTTCCGTGATGTTCGACACCACCCGCCATTCACGCGGGCCGTCCTCCTGGAACAGATCCAGTCGGATGAGGCGCTTTCCCTGGGTGCCGGTCATGACGATGGGTACCCCGTTGAATTCCAACTCGAGGATTAGCGCCTCGCGCTCGTCGTTCCCGATGATGAGATCGATTTCGGGGTGCAGGCCGGCGAGCTTACGCGCCACGCCCGCCTCGAAATTGCCGAGGACGACGAGAAGATCCGACTCCTCGGCCGCGGCCGGGATGGCCTCGGCGGCGGCTTCGGCGGCGTCGATGAAATGGAGCTTCTGGGGACCGATGCCGTCGATGAGCTTGTAACGCTCGGGGCTCGTGAGGCCGACCACTGCCACGCGGGGTGACGGCACGCTGCCTGCCGCGTTGCGGGGGGTGAGCACGGTGTACGGGGGGAGCATCGCTTCGCCCTTGTCGATCGACCGGAGGTTGGCGGACACGGTCTTGAATGGGGCGCCGTTCGCGATCGAGCTGTAAAAGCTGAAGCCGGCGGCAAGATCGTCCTCGCCGGCATTGATGGCGTCGAGCCCAAGCTCAATGTACGACTGGATCATGTATGGGACCACGACATCCGAGTCCTGTGTCTTGACCGGAAAGCCGCGGCCCGCATCCAGGTATAGAATGGGTTGCTCCGGGTGCTCCGCTCTATAAGTCTGCATGATGCCCGCCCGCCGGGCGTGGCCGCCGAGTTTGTCTTTTCAGCCGCAGGTGTGGAGCTGCCCGAAAAGGCTTCCGGTGGCAAACACCACGAGATTCGGAGAGCTGGAACCTTTTTTGTTTTCACAACCTGCAGGAATCAGATAAAGCAGGAAGAGAAGGGCTGTCACAAGGACGGCAGGGCGGGGGATGTCTG